>CALBNX010000039.1 GCA_937896885.1 uncultured Clostridia bacterium | reverse complement strand
ATATTATCGGCAACCTGACGGACAATTTCGAGCATTGTGCCTCTGCCCTCGTGAGTTGCAGTAATATCAAGGAGGACTAATTCGTCAGCGCCTTTTTTGTTGTATTCGATTGCACATTCTACGGGGTCGCCTGCATCACGAATATTGACAAAGCTAACACCTTTAACAACTCGTCCATTTTTAACATCAAGGCAAGGTATAATTCTTTTTGCGTACATTATTCTACCCCCATTGATGCAAAATTTCTTAAAATCTGAAGCCCCACATCACCTGATTTTTCAGGGTGGAATTGTGTTGCGAAAATATTGTTTTTACCCACGGCAGAATGAAAATCAATGCCGTAATTTGTAACAGTCGCGATGTCGTTTTCATCTTCTGCGTGAAGATAATAGGAATGAACAAAATAAACATAACTATTTTCGGGAATATCTTTAAAGAGAGTATCTTTTTGCTTAATCTCTAATGAATTCCAGCCGATATGTGGAATTTTAAGCCCCATATCACTTGAAAACTTTTTGATTTTGCCTTTAAAAATGCCAAGTCCTTTAACGCCCGGTGATTCTTCTGACTCTTCAAAGAGAAGTTGAAGCCCCAAACAGATACCCAAGAATGGTTTGCCACTTAATGCACATTCTTTAACAGTTTCAACCAGACCGTTTTTCTGCATTGAGTCCATAGCATCACCAAATGAGCCAACACCGGGAAGAAGAATTTTATCCGCTGACAAAATCACTTTTGGGTCATTGGTTATTACACTTTCGGCACCGATATAATCAAATGCTTTTTTTACACTTTGCAGATTTCCTGCTCCGTAATCGATAATTGCAATCATTTGTGTCATTCCTTAAATATAATAGTGATATTCTAACAAATAAACATAAGATAATCAATAGATATAATTGACTTTTGAAAGTTTTTGCTTTAAAATCAAATGTGTTTGGAGGTAATTCTATGGATAATCTTTTAAATAAAAAAGGCTTTATCAGCGATATGGACGGTGTTATCTATCACGGTAACAAAATTCTCGACGGTGTTGCTGATTTTATAAACTGGATGATAGATAATGATAAGAAATTCGTTTTCTTAACAAACAGCGCAGAGAAAACTCCCCACGAATTAAGTATGAAACTTGAAAGAATGG
Organism: uncultured Clostridia bacterium; assembly: GCA_937896885.1. Lineage (GTDB taxonomy): Bacteria > Bacillota > Clostridia > Oscillospirales > Acutalibacteraceae > Fimenecus. Next base: position 6,775 of record CALBNX010000039.1, on the reverse strand, counting down.
GACTTCGGGTATCTGCTGACCATTTCTACACAAGTGCTATGGCTACTGCAGCATTTTTGAGCAATCAGAAACCCGGTTGCACAGCTTATGTTATCGGTGAAGCGGCGCTCACAAAGGCTCTTTATGACCAAGGAATTTATATGAATGATGTTAACCCTGACTATGTTGTTATGGGAGACACTCGAACATATAGTTTTGAAAAAATTGAAAAAGCTATTGAACTTGTAAACAACGGCGCAAAGCTTATCGGCACAAACCCTGATATTACAGGACCAACTGAAAAAGGTATTATGCCAGCAACGGGTGCGCTTATTGCTCCTATTGAAATCGCAACAGGCAAAAAGGCATATTTCGTTGGAAAACCTAACCCGTTGATGCTTCGTCATGGACTTCGCAAACTCGGTTGTCACAGTAACGAAATCGCATTCATCGGTGATAGAATGGACACAGACATTATTGCAGGTATTGAGTCAAATGTTGACACAGTTCTTGTACTCAGTGGTGTTACATCTATGGAAGACATTGATTTGTTCCCATATAGACCAAAATATATTCTCGACAATATTGGAGAAATATTAAAGTAAAAGCAAAGACCTTGCAGATTGCAAGGTCTTTTTTGTTTACATATTTTCATACATATTTGCAAGTTTCTTTGCAGAATTATAAAGGTCTTTCACGCATTTATTAACATCAGGATTTTTAAGATTTTCAATATAATAACTTGCTTCGAGAGTGAAATACCCATCATAACCGATATCTTTAAGTGCTTTCACGATTGGCACAAAGTCGATATTCATTGTAAATGGTAGTTGATGTGAGTCGTGCACTTTATCGTTATCGTGAATATGTAGTGCTTTAAGACGATTGCCCAATGCTCGCACCATTTCTTCTGCTGTGGTGTTGCTACCCTTCATTTCAGCGTGGCCTATATCAAGGCAGGCAACAAGATAATCATCATTTACTGCGTCAAGGTGTGCATTGAAACTTTCAGGTGTGGCACAAGCGGCAAATGAAGAGTGTTCTGCATCAGGCAACCAATTCCACATATTTTCTGTTGCGATTTTTATATTATGCTCTTTTGCAAATGGCAAAAGTTCAAAATACATTTCCGCATTTTCTTGTGGTGTGCCATCATTCATAGGGTGGATTATTAAAATCTCGCCCCCTGCTTCTGCAAGACACTCAATAGCGCGTTTAAACCAATCTTTGCTTTTGGGTGAACTTGGGAATGGCGCATGACCCTGATTACAGATAATTCCATTGTCAAGACCGATTTGTCTAAGTTTTCGTGCAAAGACAAGATAATCACTTTGTGCTGTGGGGTGATTTGTTGGGACTAAAATACCGTTTTCATTTTCGCACATTTGAAACATTGAAAAATCCCAAGCGTCAAAGCCTGTTTTTGCAACGAGTTCAACGGCTTTTTCTTCGCCAATATGCAATGCGATTGAATCTATTTCAGTTGAGATTTTCATAATGTTCTCCTGTTTTTCTTTTTAATTATAAAATCAAATACTGCGAACAACACACAACCTATTCCATAACAAATTAAGTCTGTAACAGAAAATGTTCTGCCCAGTAAGGTTGAAATGAAGGCATTATCGTCAAATCCTAATAATTTTACAAAATCAAAATACTGACCGATTTCAACAAGTGCTGAAAAAACAAATACTAACAACGGCATAACCTTGATTTTTTCGGGAATAAAAAACCTTGCAAAAGAGCAGATTAAAATTGTTACAAGCATATCCCCTATATATGGTCTAACAAAATCATCACGTACAAACAAGGCAATCAATATTTCTATTGTGAGTATTACAAAGAATAAGATGCCATAAATTAGTCTTAATTTGTTTTTGATTTTAATCACCACCAGAGTATCTTATATTTATTTTAGTATAAGGAATGGTGAAAATCAACACAATAAAAATTTTGTCAAAAAATTTTAAAAAAAGACTTGACGAACCCGATTTGTTATGATATTATATTCAAGCGTTGAGACGCTGGTGTAGCTCAGTTGGTAGAGCAGCTGATTTGTAATCAGCAGGTCGGGGGTTCGAGTCCGTCCACCAGCTCCATTTTTTTGTAAATTTAATATGGGTAGGTTCCCGAGTGGCCAAAGGGAGCAGACTGTAAATCTGCCGTCGACGACTTCGGTGGTTCGAATCCACCCCTGCCCACCAAAAATGAGACGGTCAAAAGACCGTCTCATTTTTTAATCACGACATATCCGTGATTAAACTTAAATCTGTTATTATCAATTGAAAAGTATTTAAATAAATAAAGGAGATTTGCGCTATGAAAAAACGTGTAAACTATCTTGATGTAATGAAACTCATTGGAATTTTATTCATTTTCATTGGTCATTATGGCGACACCGCTGGTTATTTGTATCACTTTGTTTTTCAGTTTCATGTGCATCTCTTTTTCTTTATTTCTGGATGTGCTGAAAACTTCAACAAAGAAAAAAACATTCTTTGTAATGCTTATAAAAAATTCAAAAGCATTATGATTCCATTTTATTTCTTTGCAATCATATCTATTGTATTTCGTGTATTGTTAAAAAATGACAGTTTGAGTTTTGTCAAAGAATCGTTAATTGATATTGCACATGGTTGTATTAGAAACGAATTCTTCGCTTATTCACTCTGGTTTTTTTCTTGTCTATTCATAGTAAGTTTAATATTTAGTCTCTTAAAACAACTAAAAAAATGGTATTTAATTCTTGCTTTTTCAATTGGACTATTCGCGATTTTTTATTCAGGAATTATTACTCTGCCACAATATTATAATATTCGTTCAGCGTTTAATTATCAGTTATTCTATGTCATAGGCTATTTATCTTTTAACCAGATAGATGCCATTCTCAATTCCAAGAAAACTATGGCAAATGTTTTCAAATACATTACCGGAGCTTATGCCACAGGATATACAGCATTACTCTTTTTTGGAAAGAATATTTATTCATTTATTTCAGAGATTTATGTGCTTAATTGGTTCTTTCAATTCTTTACAGCAATGACTGTTATTTGGTTTTTACTCATTATTTCATATTTTATGCAGGATATATCACTCTTCACAAGCATGGGCAAGTGCACGCTTTATTTTTGTGGAAGTGAATACCTTATAAAAGTTGTACTTGGTGCATATCTCCCTGCATTATTTGTTACCAACATTACCAATGGTATGTCAGTAATTATTGTTTCAATCATCCTTTTACTGCTTACCTATAAATTTTTGGTACCCATTGAACAAAAAGCATTGTCATTTATAAACAAAAAACTTGATTTATGCTTTTCATTTTTAACAAAAGGGAAATAACCAAAAATGGTGTTGATAAACTCAACACCATTTTTAATTTTCTATTCTGTTTTTTCTTCGGTTTTTGGACTTATCAAGAACAATGATGCTATAAATAGTGCTATTAAAATAAACCCTGCTATAAATCCAATTATTGCATTAGTTGAATATGCATCTGCTAACGGTTTCAAGAAAACATAACCCACTAAATCTTCGTTACCTACATTTATAGCATCAAACTTATTTTGCGCCACATTAATAATTATGCCACAAAGCAAGGATGAAAATCCACCATATAAAAGCACATTGAGTATGGACTTATAATTAACTGCAATGAGTGCAATCAGCAATACAACTGATAATATGACAAGTTTTGTGACTGTTTCTTGTGACAAGAAAACAATAAATTTATCGCTTGACATCTGAGATGTTTTTTCAATACTTGACACAACAAAAGAACGCATAAATATTCTGATTGCTTCTTCAACACTTTTTGCATTTTTGGGGTCAAGCTCTAAAACTGTATCAACCGAAACATTGTTGTCAAGTCGTTTTTGTGCTTCTTTCGAGTCGCTATTAATAAAGAAATCGACAAGATAAAGCACTTCATTTTTAACAACTCTGTTCACAAATTCTGATGATAAAATCTGGTCAACAGCTGTCTGTGCAAAAGAGAAGAAATATTTGCTTTTGCTTTCAATATATTCTCTAGCTGAATCTTTCATATAGTTGCCAACAGTTGTTTTTTCACTTTTCACAATAAACTTTACTTCACTTAAATCTGTTGTGTTGACCTGTGTTTTGAATTCTTCAGAATTTATATAATTTCTTCCAACATTTATAAGTGTTGCTCCAAGCATTGAAATTGTCGCGCAAATTACGAGAACCAATGAAATGATAATTTTAAAAGCACTGAATATTTTTGATATGGTTTTTTTATTCATAAAATCACCTAACTGATATTACAAAAATACCCCGTACTTATCTGTACGGGGTGAATTTTCAAAGAGCAATTATTTTGCTTCTTCTGTTGATTCTTCCTTTTTCTTGTGGAAAAGAATTTTGTCAACTGGGAAATAAAGGAAGAACTGAACTGCTGAACAAATCATTGTTGCAATGTTCTTTGCAAGAGCTTCGTTGCACCATTCAAAGTTTACGAATACACCTTTGAGTGTTGGGTTAAGCCAAGCTGAGAAGAAAATAAGACCGATTGTGAATACAATATAAATTGGAAGAGCAACTGCTACATTTGCACCTGAATTAAATGTCTTTTCTTTATTTACAAAGAAAGCAACAATCTGTGCAATAATGTTTGCAACATTACTAACAATAAAGTAACCAAGACCACCAACTGCTACTGGATAAACAAATACCCACCAGCTGAAATCCTGTGTATAGAGGTCTTTGATTGCAGGAATAAGCTGAAGAGTGTTGAGAAGCACGAACTGAACTATCATTGCAAGAAGACTTACAACGATAAATTTAACGAACTGCCAAACTGTAACAAGGAAAGAGCCTTTTGACTCTGCTGCCTTATCGATGTCTTTTAAAACTGCCATAAAAAATATTCTCCTTTTTATATACCAAATGATATGAATAAATCATAGCACAAATGCCAGAAATAGTCAATAAAAATACGGCAAAGAAATCTCTTCACCGTATTTGAATATGTATTAATATTTTGTAAGATATTCGTCGATTTCCCACTGTGTAATTCTTGTTGTGTAGCTCTTCCATTCTTGCTTTTTACCTGCAAGGTATTTTGAGAAGATATGGTCACCAAGAACTTCTTTCACAAATTCGCTCTTTTCGAACTCTCTTGTTGCCTCTTGCAATGTGCTTGGAAGATTTTCGATGCCGTTTGCTTTTCTTTCTTCTCTTGTCATATCATAGATATTTGTTGTGATACCCTCAGGTGCTTTCATGCCCTTTTTGATACCATCAAGACCTGCTGCAATGCAGAGAGCCATTTCAAGATATGGGTTGCAAGATGGGTCTGCTGAACGAAGTTCAACACGAGTTGCCATACCCCTTGCTGCTGGAACACGGATAAGAGCTGAACGGTTTGATGCTGACCATGAGATATAAACAGGAGCTTCAAAGCCCGGAACTAATCTCTTATATGAGTTAACAAGTGGATTTGCAACACAAGTTATTGCTTTCACATGGTGAAGAACACCTGCGATAAACTGATAAGCAGTTTCTGAAAGACCATATTTATCGTTTGGGTCATAGAATGCATTTTTGCCGTCTTTCATAAGTGAAAGGTTTGTGTGCATACCATTACCTGCTGCGCCATAAAGTGGTTTTGGCATAAATGTTGCGTGAAGACCATTGCGACGAGCATAAGTTTTTACAACATGCTTGAATGTAACAACCTTATCAGCAGCTTCAAGTGCTTCTGCAAACTTGAAATCGATTTCGTGCTGACCTTCTGCACATTCGTGGTGAGATGCTTCGATTTCATAATCCATCTGCTGAAGTGCAATACAGATATCATTACGGCACTGTTCACCGTCATCAGCAGGACCAATGTCAAAATAACCAACTGCGTCGTTTGTCTTTGTTGTTGCTCTACCGTTTTCATCAAGCTTGAAAAGGAAGAATTCACATTCAGGACCAACATTGATTGAATAGCCCATATCTGCTGCTTCTTTAATTACTGAACGGAGCACGTGACGAGGGTCTCCTGTGAATGGAGTTTCTTTATCAGCACCATAAACATCACAAATTACTCTCGCTGTACCTTTTTTCCAAGGGAGAATTGTGAATGTGTCAAGGTCTGGCTTTAAGTACATATCTGACTCGTCTATACGAACAAATCCTTCAATTGAAGAACCGTCAAACATCTGACCATCAGTAAGCACTTTCTCAAACATATTTTCAGTAATTGCGATGTTTTTCATTTGACCGAAAATGTCAGTAAACTGCAAACGCAAAAACTTAATTTCTTTTTCTTTTGCTATCTTGAGAATGTCTTCAACTGTGTAGCTCATCGGAGTTACCACCTTTCATGCAAGTATTATACATATAAATACCCACTTTAATAGTAATATTATACCATTGTTTTTAAAGATGTCAACAAATAAGTGCAGAACGCAGAGTGCAGAGTGCAAAACGAAAGCGGGGTCAAGCCCCGCCTTAAATGTCTTATTTAGTTTTATTTTTCTTATAAAGACAGTATGAATAAACGAATGGAATAAGCACCATTGGTATAAGCACAACAAAGAAGAGCCAGAATGCACCTAAAAATGCTGTTGCCATTATTATAACGCCACCGATTACCCAAAGAAAACCTGCCATACGATGTGTTTTATTCCAGTTTTCTTCGTCATCTAAAGTCCAAGGAAGTTTTATGCCAACTGTGTAACTCTGTTTGCATTTTGGAAGATAGTTACCAATTACAATAAACAATGCACCCATAAACAGTGGCATAATTATTTCAACGCTGACTTTATGACCTAATGCAGTTGCA
>CALBNX010000038.1 GCA_937896885.1 uncultured Clostridia bacterium | reverse complement strand
AAACACTTAAACTCATCGTTCGTCAGCCTCTTGCTCTTACAGGAACAGCTGATAAATTCGATATCGTTTGCCGTGTAGGCGGCGGCGGTGTTACAGGCCAGGCTGGTGCTATCCGTCACGGTCTTTCACGTGCCCTTCTTCAGTATGACGAAAATCTTCGTCCTGAACTCAAAAAGGCAGGTTTCTTAACAAGAGACCCAAGAATGAAGGAAAGAAAGAAATACGGTCTCAAAGGCGCTCGTCGTGCACCACAGTTCTCAAAGAGATAATTTCTATTATTTCAAAAAATTACAGCATTCACTCAGGTGGATGCTGTTTTTTTATTTTTTTATAAAATATGTTTAACATTTTTTATGAAATATGTTTAACATTTTATTGAAAAAATGAATTGATTGTGATATTATTTTAATATGTGTACAAAAATAATATGGTGTATTGTATCATCAAAATATATAAATTTTCAATTATTAATTTTTTGCGGCTATAGTTGAATATTATTCGACTGTTGATTATAAAAAGGGGATTTTGTTATGAAGGTATTGATATTAGCTAATAATGACATAGGCCTTTATAAATTCAGAAAAGAATTAATTGATAAGTTGTGTGAAAATCATATGGTATATATGATGTTACCATATGGCGAATTCATAGAACCTCTCAAAGACATAGGTTGTAGGTATATTCAATTTGAATTTAACAGAAGAGGAACAAATCCAATTGCAGATATCAGTCAGATAAAGAAATATGTAAAAATCATAAAAGAGATTAAACCAGATGTTGTATTGACATATACCATTAAGCCAAATGTGTATGGCGGAATTGCTTGTCAGATTACAAAAACGCCGTATATCGCCAATGTTACAGGGCTTGGTACAGCGGTTGAAAATGGTGGATTGCTCGGATTTATTTCGACTTCATTATATAAAATCGGATTACTGAAGGCACAATGTGTTTTCTTCCAGAACAGTGAAAACAAAGAGACGTTTCTCAAAAAGAATCTTGTGAAGTCCAAAACAAAGCTCATCCCGGGTTCAGGCGTTAATCTTGCATATCATAAGCTTGCTCCTTATCCGGATGATGATAATGGAATTCGTTTCCTGTTTGTCGGAAGAATTATGAGGGACAAGGGCAGCGGTGAGCTTATCAGTGCAATGGAAAATATTCGCAAAGAATATCCACAGGCTACTCTGGATGTTGTTGGATGGTGCGATGAGGATTATACTGATATTCTGAATAATGCACAGAAAAGAGGGGATGTCCGTTTTCACGGAATACAAAGTGATGTTCGTCCTTTTTACTCACAATGTCATTGCACAGTCCTGCCGTCATATCATGAGGGTACCGCAAATGTTATGCTGGAATCATCTGCAACAGGGCGCCCTGTGATTACCACAAGGGTAGCGGGATGCAAGGAAACATTCACGGAAGGTATCACAGGCTTTGGTTGTGAACCGAAGAATGTGGAAAGCCTTGTTGCTGCAATGAGAAAATTTATGAATCTTTCACAAAAACAAAGAGAAGAAATGGGATTGTCAGCAAGAAACAAAATGGAGAAAGAATATGACAGAAATATGGTTATTGAAGCGTATCAGGAAGAAATGGACATTTGACCATATTGCTTATTTGTGTTAAACAACTTTTAAAATAAAAGACAAGGAAAAATTAAAATGGGATTGTATGAAAAAATTGTAGCAAAAGAAGAAAAAATTTCACTTGTAGGTCTTGGCTATGTTGGTATGCCAATTGCTGTTGCATTTGCTAAAAAGGTAAATGTTATCGGTTATGACCTTAACGAAAAGAAAATTGAACTCTATAAGAGCGGTATTGACCCAACAAACGAAGTTGGTAACGAAGTAATCGCTAATACAACAGTTGAGTTTACAGCTGACGAAACCAAACTTCGCGAAGCAAAATTCCACATTGTTGCAGTTCCAACACCTGTTAATGATGACCATACACCTGATTTGACACCAGTTGAAGGTGCGTCAAAAATCGTTGGTAGAAACCTTATAAAGGGTTCAATCGTTGTTTATGAATCAACAGTTTATCCTGGTGTTACTGAAGATGTATGTATCCCAATTCTTGAAAAAGAATCAGGACTTAAATGTGGCGTTGACTTTAAAATCGGTTATTCACCAGAGCGTATTAACCCAGGTGATAAAGTGCACAGACTTGAAACAATTGTTAAAATCGTTTCAGGTATGGACGAAGAGTCTCTTGAAGAAATTGCAAAGGTATATGAACTTGTTGTTGAAGCAGGTGTTCATAGAGCAAGTTGCATTAAGGTTGCTGAGGCTGCAAAAGTTATTGAAAATAGCCAGCGCGATATTAATATTGCATTTATGAATGAACTTTCAATCATCTTCAACAAGATGGGTATTGATACAAAGTCAGTTCTTGAGGCAGCAGGTACAAAGTGGAACTTCCTTAAGTTCTTCCCAGGGCTTGTTGGTGGTCACTGTATCGGTGTTGACCCATACTATCTTACATATAAAGCAGAAATGATGGGTTACCATAGTCAAGTTATCCTTGCAGGTCGCCGTATCAATGATGATATGGGTAAATATGTTGCTGAAAATGTAGTTAAGAACCTTATTGCTGCTGACAAAGCAGTTAAGAATGCAAAAGTTGCTATTCTTGGCTTCACATTCAAAGAAAATTGCCCAGATACAAGAAATACAAGAATTATAGATATCGTTAATGAGCTTAAAGAGTATGGTATTACTCCTATTGTAGCTGACCCAAATGCTGATGTTGAAGAAGCAAAACACCTTTATAATATTGAATTTGTTGATATGAATACAATTAAGGATATGGACGCAGTTATCCTTGCGGTTGCACATGATAGCTTTAGATTACTTGCAATGGCAGATATGGATAAATTCTTCGGCGAAGGCAAGAAGGTTCTTCTTGACATTAAGGGCTTGCTTAACAGAAAAGAATATGAAGATGCAGGCTATTCATACTGGAGATTATAATTTCTAATTAATTTATTTGTAGGTGCTAATTATGGGATATAAAGATTTAAAATTTCCTGAGAATTCATTGTTCTTAGTAACAGGTTGTGCAGGTTTTATTGGTTCAAATCTCTGTGAAGCAATTCTTGATATGGGTTATAGAGTTCGTGGTTTGGACGACTTATCAACAGGTAAACAGAAGAATGTTGATATATTCCTTGATAATCCTAACTATGAGTTCATTAAGGGCGATATTAAAGACCTTGATACTTGTATAAAAGCTTGTGATGGCGTTGACTACGTTCTTAATCAGGCTGCATGGGGTAGTGTTCCTCGTTCAATTGAGATGCCTTTATTCTATTGCAAGAATAATATTGAAGGTACTCTCAATATGCTTGAAGCTGCTCGTCAGTGCGGTGTTAAGAAATTTGTCTATGCTTCAAGTTCATCAGTTTATGGTGATGAACCAAACCTTCCAAAAACAGAGGGTAGAGAAGGTAACCTTCTTTCACCTTATGCAGTTACTAAGAGATGCGACGAGGAATGGGCTAAGATGTACACAATGCATTATGGTCTTGACACTTATGGTATGCGTTATTTCAATGTGTTCGGTCGTCGTCAGGACCCGTATGGTGCTTATGCAGCAGTTATCCCAAAGTTCTTAAAACAACTTCTTAATGGCGAAACACCAACAATTAACGGCGATGGTAAACAGAGTCGTGATTTTACTTATATTGAAAATGTTATTGAAGCAAATCTTAAAGCTTGTGTTGCATCAAGTGAGGCAGCAGGTGAGGCATATAATATTGCTTATGGTGGCAGAGAATACTTGATTGATATTTATTATGGTCTTACAAAGGCTTTGGGTGTTGATATTGAGCCAAACTTTGGCCCAGACCGTAAAGGTGATATTAAACATAGTAATGCTGATATTTCAAAAGCAAAACGTCTTTTGGGTTATGACCCAGATTATAGTTTCCAAGACGGAATCAAACTCGCTATCGAGTGGTATAAGGAGAATTTGTAATGATTGATTACAAAAAGATAATTACTGATAGGGAAACTCGCCTTAAAATAATAAATAAATTAGCATTAATACCTACAAAGCCATTTTTGAAAATGGTGTACTATATAAAAACAGGGAAAAAACTAAATCTTGACAATCCTGTTACTTTTTGTGACAAGTTGAATTGGTTAAAGATTAATGATATTCATCCTGAATACACTGATTTGGTTGACAAAATTAAGGTAAGAGAACATGTGAATAATATAATGGGCAGAGATATGTTCTTTCCATTATATGGTGCATGGGAGCATTATTCAGATATTGATTTTGATAGCCTGCCTGAGGGATTTGTGCTTAAATGCAATCACGATTCTGCCAGCGTAACTATAGTTAAGGATAAAAGTAAAATCAACCATAAGGAATTGGAAAAGTTCTATGAAGGAAGATTGATAATCAACCCGTATAACATGGGCAGGGAATATCCATATAAAAATGTCCGGCCAAAGATTATAGCCGAAAAGCTTATGATTCCTGAGGGTGAAAGCGATATTAACGATTATAAGTTTTTCTGTTTTGACGGCAAACCTGAACTGATGTTTATTGCAACGGACAGAAGCGATGATTGTCGTTTCGACTTTTACGATATGGATTTTAATCATCTCGATATTGAAAACATTCATCCTAATTCTGACAATCCTATCCCAAAACCTGAAAAATTCGAAGAAATGAAAGAAATTGCATCAAAACTGACTCAGAATATGAAATTCTGCCGTCTTGATTTGTATGAAATTAATGGTGAAATCTATTTCGGTGAATACACATTCTTTCATGCGGGCGGTTTCTGGCCTATGCACCCTGATGAATGGGAATTGAAGCTTGGAGATTTGCTTGATTTAAATTAAACGAATATCTGTAACGGAGAGATAATATGAAAATAGCATTTTTGGGCGATGTTGCATTATTTGGCAGATTTTCAGCAGAAAATGAACAATATGATTTAGTTTTTGAGCCTATAAAACAGTATCTTGATAAATGTGATTATGTTTTGGCAAATTTGGAATGTCCAATGACGGAAGAAACTAAAATAGTTGGCGGAAAATCTGCATACCTTAAAAGTTCCGTCAAGGGCGTTGAAATACTGAAACACTTAGGTATAACCCATGTTTCGTTAGCAAATAATCATACCTTTGATTATCGTCTAAAGGGTTTGCAGGATACAATTCGTGTTTTAGATGAAAATGGGATTGAATGGTATGGCGTCAACAAGAAAAAAGCATATATAAAGTACGACAACAATCACATTGCATTAATGGGATATTGCTGCTACTCTACTAACGGAAAAGGTTTCGATGATAATGAGCTTGCAGTTAATGAGCTTGACCCAATATCTATAGAAAAAGAGCTTTCGGAACTTGAAAATACAGGGTGTTTTCCTGTTTTGTCAATGCATTGGGGACAGGAACATGTTCATTACCCCAATTATGACCATGTGGAACTTGCAAGGAAACTTTGCAGAGGTCGAAAATTATTTATTCATGGTCATCATCCACATGTTATACAAGGCATTGAAAAAATTGAAGATTGTCTTATTTCGTATAGCTTGGGGAATTTTTGCTTTGATGATGTTTATACCAGTAAGTCCGATAAGCCATTGGTGAGGCTTTCGAAAGATAATCAAGAATCATTTATTTTATTGATTGATTTCGAGAATAATACAATTGCAAATTACGAAATAATACCATTTACATTTGAGGGTACTACATATAAAATCGACGATAAAATTATTGAAAAAATTGCCGACTGGTCTGAGTTTCTCATCACTCCAAAAGAGGAATTTGTTGAGAAGCGTAGTGCAGAACTTTCTGCATATCTGAATCAGAGGAAACAAGCACGTGATTTGAAATGGTATTTGAAAAGAATGAATTTAGAAAGTGTAAAAATGATTGCGGGAAGTAGAAGCAATGTTAAAAAGTATAACCGACTCGTGAAACAATATATATCTGAGTAATTGGATTATGGAGAATGGAAATGAACAAAAAATTAGTTTTCTATGTTGGAAATTTTGATAAACCAGATGCAAATGCAGCGGGAAAGCGCGTCTATGGAGTTGCGTTAATTCTTGTAAAACTGGGATATCGTGTCGTCCTGATTGGTAAAAGTAAACTGCTCAATACAGATGAATATCCAATTCAATATGGAAAAAATATTGTTTATTATTCCTTCCCTAGGATAAGCTTGATTAATACAAAGGCATTTGTAGATTATGTTGTCAACATTATGAAAATAGAAGGCACGCCACAGTTTGTTATTCGTTATGGCTCACCGGGACTTTGTCTGTTTGATAAAAAAATTGTGTCTCTCTGTAAGGAAAAAGGTATTAAGCTGATTGCTGATGTAGTAGATTGGCTTTCTTCGGCATCTAACAATCCGTTTTTTAATTTTATTAAGACAACAGATACATATTTTGAAAAAGCCATTTACAATAAAAAAAGTAATGGGGTTATTGCAATCAGCTCTTATTTATCAGATTATTATACCGAAGCCGGTTGTAAAACTTTAATTGTGCCTCCACTCGTAGGGGATTATCTGAAAAACGAAGGAACAAATAATAAGATTCGTATAGTATATGCTGGAATACCATTCAGATTAGGAAGAATGGTGAAAAAAGCTGATGAGGTGAAGGATAGACTTGATTTGGTGGTTAAGGCAATCGGCTCACTTGATAAAACCTCGGTTAAGCCAGTTCTGGATATATACGGAATAACTGAGGATCAGTATTTAACTGCGTATCCAAATCATAAAACTGTTCTTGATAAGAATAAAGATACAATTTGTTTTTATGGTAATAAGCCTATGGATGAAGTCCAAAAAGCTGTGAGAAATGCAGATTTTGTAATATTGATAAGAGATAAAAACAGAGCCACAATGGCGGGATTTCCAACTAAGGTTGTTGAAAGTCTTTCAATGGGAACACCTGTAATTACAACTGACACAAGTGACTTGAGTAAATATATTATACAAGGGAAAACAGGCTTTTTTGTTGATGCCACCGATGAGAAAAGATTAGCGAATCAGCTGGCTGAAATCTGTGAAATTGATGAAGAAAAGCTGTCTAGAATGAAACAATGCTGTTATGAAAGTCGTGATTTCTGCGCGGAAAGATTTACAAATATTTTTAGTGAATTTATAAATAATTTGTAATACATGAACTTGATATTAAATGATATGAACAGGAAAGGAGAGAGAACACAACATGAAAAGCAAAAAAAGAGGGAAGTACAGATATTTAATATATCTCGTGTTTTCAGGTATTATGGCGCTTAACCAGATTATCAGGTTTATTCCTAATGTGAATATACCTGCGGTTGCAATATATCGTGTTTCATTTGTGATTCTTTTTGCTGTAATGATAACTAGTTTGATTGGGTTATCCAAAATAAAACATATAGACATTCTGTTTATGTTGTGTGGAGCATATATCTTGCTTATAAATCTTATTAATGGTGTGGGTGTTGTTGATTCATTAGTAAGTATTTGTTGGCCGTTTGCGTTTGTTTTTGGCAGAATAGTATCTGACTGGTATAGCAATGTGCATTTTAAGAAAATCCGCCTTTTATTCTTTTTCTTAATTGTTGTAACATCGACTTATGCTATGTATCTGAACTATACAGGCTCACCGCCCGCAAGAACTAATATTATTGGTGTTAACTACATCATATATTACGGTCTCCCATTGTTGCTTGTACCTTATGGTATGAAGCAAAAAAATAAAAATGCAGGCAGATACAGTACTATTCTAATGTTTGCATTATGGCTTGCCCTGTCGGTTTTCTCATTTAAGAGAACAACGCTTTTGGCGGTTGTTGGTGGAGTTGGAATCTTCTTATACAAAAAATACTTTGCAAATAAGAAGCTGAAGAACAAATTTGTATTCCTGTTGATTTTATTGTTACTGTTTACTGTCGCAGGAATAGTAAACGCATATACAGGCGGATATATTATTCAAAGGTTGGATGTTGCTGAAGAAACAGGTGGAAATGGCCGTATTGAAATATGGAATTCTGTCATTAGCGCATTTTCAAAATCTAACTTTGTAGAAAAGTTTTTCGGTAATGGCGGAATAGATGCTGTAAATGCGACTATTGGTGTAAGTGCTCATAATGAGTTCCTTGAAATCTTGTATGATTACGGTGTGTTTGGTGTTGCTCTCATAAGCATAGCGTTACTTGTGCTTTGTCAAAGCTTATTGAGTAAGAAGGTTAGAAAATCTAAATATGCTCCGTTGGTTTGGAGTACATTGTTTATGATATTTGTGTTCTCAATGCTCAGCCACATATTCCTTTATTCGTTTGTGTCTATTCCAGTATTCTTCTTCCTTGGTAACCTATATTCAATCTGTAGGCGCGTGATGGAGGAAAAAAGTGAGTATGACAGAAGATTATATGCTTTTGAAACCTAAATGTATTTTTTGAAAGAAGGGCAAGGATGAAAATTGCAGTTGTAAATTGTATTCCTGAGGAGTACAATATTTCGTCTAATCTATGTGTACAGTTGCTTTGCAAGGGTATGATAGAAAACGACCACGAGGTATGGCTGATTAGTCCCGAAAGCAATCAAAACCACATTTATTATTGTGATGATTACACTTTTGACATGGAGAGGTTGCATCATATCCGTTATGGTGAGCTTGTTGTGAAAAGTGAAAACAGTACGTCTTCACAAGATAACACAAATAAAATTGTGCGCTTGCTTTCTTCTTTATATAGAAAATTTGACTTATTTGGGAAGAGTATTGTTAATTTGAGGTATTGTGATACTATTATAAATAAACTTCGTAGTGATAACCTTAATTTCGATGTGGTGATTTCCACTTCCGACCCCAAAACATCTCATCTTTTTTTGACAAAATTATATAAATCTTTTGACTATAAACCATATTATATTCAATATTGGGGTGACCCGCTTACATTGGATATAGCGCGAGATACATTGACTCCGAAATTTATCAGAAAAGCCATAGAATCACAAATGCTTTTGCCCTGTGACAGAATTGCTTATGTATCACCACTTACATTAAATGAACAACAGGAGTTTTTTCCTTCATATGCAAAGAAAATGGTATATAGCCCTACACCATGTGAAGAAGTTATATATGAAAGCAATAAGGATAATAACCGTGTTGTTATGGGATATTTTGGAAGCTATAATTCTTCCGTCAGGGATATTGTACCCTTATATGAGGCTGTAAAGAAAAATAAGGATGTATTGTTATATATTGTTGGTGATTCGGACCTTGTTCTTGAATCTACGGAGAACATAAAGGTTATTCCAAGAATTTCTGCTTCTCAGTTGAAAGCATATTATGATGAGTGTAATGTGATTGTTGATTTAACAAATAATCGTGGTGCACAGATTCCTGCTAAAATATATCGTGATGCAGGCACTAATCGTGAAGTATTGCTTTTATGTGATGGTGAAGCAGGTGCAGAAGTGAAAAAATGCTTTGAACACTTCAACCGATATACATTCTGTGAAAATACCGAAGAAAAGATTTCAAAGATGCTGGATGAATATAAAAACAATGGAGTTCCATCCCGAGAACCTCTTAGCGCTTTTATCTACAATGTTGTTTCTGAAGAGTTGCTGGAGTCGTGCGTACAGTATAATGAAAAGGAGTAAAAGATGAATAATCGTGTGAAAATCGGAATACTTACTTTTCACAAAAGTATTAATTATGGAGCCTTTTTACAATGCTACTCATTATCTCAAAATCTTGCGAAGGCTTTTCCTGAAGCAGATATTGAGGTGATTGATTACTGTCCTCAGTACGAGATTGACAAGTATAAACCTACTGTTTCCAACTTTATATTTGGTAGTCAATATAATAAACAGTCACTTAAAATGGCATTGAAAAATGTTATTAAGTTTCTTTTAATGCCGACATTGTTGTCCAAAAAGAAAAAGCAATATAAAGCGTTTGAAAAGTCGCAGAACAATCTTTCTCTCAGTAGAAAAAAGTGGAGAACAGATGATTATGAAGCGTTTTTCGATGATATTAAAGATGATTATGATATTATAATTGTTGGTAGTGATGCTGTTTGGGAAAACATTGTATTTTCTTTTCCAAGTGCTTATTTTGTTACCGACAAGGTCAATGCCCGAAAAATGAGCTACGCTGCTTGTTCCGGCCGCGTTGTTCGGGCAAAGCTTTCAGAATTTGAAGCCGAATATATGAAAAATGTCTTTGGGGGCTTTGAATATATCGGTGTTCGTGATGAGGCAACGAAAGGTTTAGTAAATTCTCTTGCTGCCGAAAAGACTGTTCACCATAATTGCGACCCTACAATATTTTTGAATTTAGAGCAGGATTCAATATTTTCAAAAGAAAGTGCAAAGAAAAAATTGACAGATGCGGGAATTGACCCTGATAAGCCCATAATTGGTATAATGGGCGGTGACCGTATGGGCAAATTGGTAAGAGATATTTTTGGCAATAAATATCAGGTTGTTGCTGTATATTATCAAAATAGATATGCGGATGCTTATTTAGCTGACTTGACTCCTTTTGAGTGGGCGGTTATTTTCTCTTTCTTTAAACTTACCTTTACCCGTTTCTTCCACGGTACAATTTTTTCTTTAAAAAACGGAACTCCGACCATTTCAATTGATGATTGGCGTGTAAATGATTTTGGACAGGCTTCCAAACTTAAGGACTTGCTTGATAGATTAAATTTGAAAAATCATTATTTTTTTATTGATGAGCTTGATACAAGTGAAGGACTTGCCCGTATTAAAAACGCAGCAAATGAATTCTTTGATAATCCTGATACAAGCATGATTCTAGATGCAATAAGAAAAGAGAGTCTGTATTTTGATGATTTTAAAAATGCTTTGAAGGAGATACTTGAAAACAGTTAAATTCAAGCATCTATTTGATTTTAAAATGAGAAGGTGAATTTTTAATGCAAAATAATTTTACTAGAAAGTATAGAGAATTATTTTCCGATAGCGTGGCTTTCTTTATTAGTAATTTTGCATCAAAGATATTAGCCTTTCTTTTAATACCTTTATATACTTCTGTATTATCAACGGAAGATTATGGTATTGCTGATTTGCTGAATAATACGGTAAATGTTCTTTATCCTTTGTTGACGCTATGTATTATGGAAGCAACATTAAGATTTGCTTTCGAAAAAAAAGCAAATAAGGATGCAGTGCTTACTAATTCGTTGGCTATTATTGCTTTGAGTATTGTTGTGCTTTGTATCGCCACACCATTGGTTAAAATAATCAGCGATACTATGTATGCTTATTGGGGCTGGTTTGTTGCGATTTTTGCAGCTTTTAATTTGCATCAGGTATTAACTCAATATGCTAAAGGTATTGGTAAAACAAAAATATTTGCAATATCAGGTGTGTTGCATACCGTTGTAATTATAGTAAGTAATATAATGGGATTGTTGGTTTTAAAACAAGGATTGAATGCCTATTTTATTTCAATTGTTCTAGGTTATTTTGTTGCTTCATTATATCTTGTTATTTTTGCCAAAATACGTATTAAAAAAATATCTCTCGATTTTTCTCTTTTAAAAGAAATGCTGAAATTCAGTATTCCTACGGTTCCGACAGTTATTGCTTGGTGGATTAATACATCAGCCGATAAATATATTATAATTGGTTATCTTGGAGTCGCTATCAGTGGATTATATGGAGTTGCTTATAAAATTCCTTCAATATTGACAATGGTTACAAATATATTCACTTCTGCGTGGACTCTTTCGGCAATTAAAAGTGTGGATGATAAGGATAGCGCAGAGTATCAGTCATCTGTGTATAAATATTTCAATATAGCCAATGTTATGGCTTGTTCAGTGTTGATTTTATTGTCGAAAAGCCTTGCTAGGATATTGTTTGCCAAAGACTTTTTTGAGGCATGGAAATGTGTACCTTTACTGTTAGTTGCTTATCTTTTCTCAGGTTTAAGTGGATTTATGGCAAGCAGCTTTCGAGCAAGAAAAAAAACACAGGGATTAATGATTTCCACCATAATAGGCGCAGTTGTAAATGTTTTGCTTAATTTAGTGGTAATAAAAGAGTTTGGAATTATGGGCGCTGCGGCAACAACAGTAATCGGATTTGCAGTAACATTTTATATTAGGTATATAAATGTAAAACGTATTATTGATTTGAAGATAACTCTTAGTAAGGATACAATAGTTTATATTATACTAACAATTCAAGCAATTCTTATAGGATGTGAAATAAGTTATTCATATCCTATAAGTGCAGTATTACTTATTGTTATCATACTTATATATAACTCAGAAATCCTTTATATTGAAAAGCAAATAGTTAACATGATTAAACGAGTTGTAAAGAAATGATAACTTTGTTAAATGATATAGAAAGGAAATATGTCTTAAATATCTGGCATATTACAGGATGAAAAATGATTAAAACTATCATGGTTGTTTTTGGCACTCGTCCCGAAGCAATAAAAATGTGTCCTCTTGTCAATGAGTTGAAGTCAAGAACGGGTATAGAAACAATAGTGTGTGTTACAGGACAACATCGTCAAATGCTTGACCAAGTGTTAGAAGCTTTCCGCGTTGTACCAGATTATGACTTGTCAATTATGAAAGATAAGCAAACCTTGTTTGATATCACAACTAATATTTTGAACGGAATTGGCAATGTACTTGATGAAACTAAACCAGATGTGGTTTTAGTTCATGGCGATACTTCAACTACTTTTGTTACAGCTTTGGCATGTTTTTATAAACAAATACCAGTTGGCCATGTAGAAGCAGGATTGCGCACTTATAATATTATGAGCCCATATCCAGAAGAATTTAATCGTCAAGCAGTAGGGATTGTTGCAAAATATAATTTTTCACCTACCGAGCTTTCTAAACAGAATCTTTTGAATGAAGGTAAAGATGCTTCAACCATTTTTGTTACGGGTAATACAGCTATTGATGCACTTAAAACAACTGTCCGCAGCGAATATACTCATCCAGAACTTGAATGGGCTAAGGATAGTCGTTTGATTATGATAACGGCACACAGACGAGAAAATCTTGGAAAACCAATGCATAACATGTTCAGAGCTATTCGTCGAGTATTGGATGAAAATCCAGATGTTAAGGCAATATATCCAATACATATGAATCCTGTTGTGCGTAGTGCAGCCGACGAGGAACTTGGAGATTGTGAACGCATTCACATTATTGAACCACTTGAAGTTTTAGATTTCCATAATTTCCTTGCTAATAGTTATATGATACTGACTGATAGTGGAGGAATTCAGGAAGAAGCTCCATCGCTCGGAAAACCAGTTCTTGTTATGCGTGACACAACAGAAAGACCAGAAGGTGTTCAAGCAGGCACGCTCAAATTAGTTGGTACAGATGAGCAGGTTATTTACGAGAACTTCAAATTGTTATTAGAGAGCGAAGATGTTTATGAATCTATGTCAAAGGCTAGTAACCCTTATGGTGATGGTTTTGCGTGTAAACGTATTGCAGACATACTTGAAAAAGGGAAAACAGATATATGATTAAAACAAAAAACGGAGTCAATCGACTCCGTTTTGCTTTATAATCATATTTAGTTTTTACCTTTTAAACTACTTCCCAACACGTCAGATGTTTATGAAATTGTGATGAATGCTGACTGGTCGATGGTTGATACAATCATTTTAAGCTTTGCAATCTGAAAACGGTTTACAACAAAATATATTACTGAACGTGATTTTCCTGAATAATATCCTGTTGCGTGGATTTGGGTAACACCATAACTAACGCAGTTAATGTTATTAAAAAGTTTTTAATTTCAGTATTGACTTTATCGAGTTAAAGTGATAAAATTCTTACGGTGATAATTTTGGAAAAGCAGAACACATATAAAGCTGCTTTCAAAGCAGCTTTTCCACATACTTTGCCCGTGCTGACAGGTTATATGTTTATTGGCATAGCCTTTGGTGTTATGTTTGCTGACAAAGGATATAATTTTCTTTGGGCAGGACTTATGAGTTTGTTAGTATATGCAGGCTCAGGGCAATATCTTGCGGTCAACTTTTTTGACCCATCAGTTAGTCTGTTGCAAGTCATATTTTTAACATTTATGGTGAATGTCCGTCATATTTTTTACGGGCTTTCGTTGTTAGACAAGTTTAAGACGTCTGGCAAGAAAAAACCCTATATGATTTTTTCGTTGACAGATGAAACATATTCGCTTTACTTTCTAACAAAAACACCACAAGGTGTTGATG
This sequence comes from uncultured Clostridia bacterium, assembly GCA_937896885.1. Lineage (GTDB taxonomy): Bacteria > Bacillota > Clostridia > Oscillospirales > Acutalibacteraceae > Fimenecus. The sequence goes on along the minus strand of CALBNX010000038.1, from coordinate 10,477 downwards.
AGGGAAAGTTTCTATTTGCTATAGCAATTCTTGACCAGTCTTATTGGGTTATAGGTTCAATAATCGGGGGTGTAGCGGGTACGCTTATTCCTTTTGATTCCACAGGAATAGATTTCGCTATGACAGCATTGTTTATAGTAATCTTTGTTGAACAATGGCTTCAAAAGAAAAATCGTTTGCCTGCAATCGTGGGCATTGTTGCAAGTTTGATTAGTTTGCTCATTTTCGGTAAAGACAGTTTTATTTTACCGTCAATGATAATTATTATGATTGTTCTTCTTTCAAATCACAGAATAGAAGATAAAAAGAATAAAACTGGGGAGGTAGAAGTGAATGACTAATCTTCCCGTATCTTTCTGGCGTTCAGTTGTTATAATAGCATTAGTGGCGATTACTACCTTTATAACTCGTGCAATTCCATTCTTGCTTTTCTCTGACAACAAAAAAATTCCCAAAGCAGTGCAATATCTTGGCAAGGTATTACCACCTGCAGTAATAGGAATGTTGGTAGTATATTGCTTAAAAAATGTAACATTGGCAGAGTTTCCGTTTGGATTACCTGAACTTATTGCAAGTGTTGTCGTAGTGGCTTTACATATATGGAAAAGAAACAATCTGTTAAGTATTGGTGCTGGCACCATACTCTATATGATACTTATACAATCGGTTTTTGTATAAAATGAATAAAGACGAAAGGACAGAATGAAATTTCTGTCTTTTTTTATGTTGAAAACCACTAAAAATACTATATATATAATAGTATAGTAAAAAACAGGAATATTTTCTAAATTTTTCACATAAAATATAGGTGAAAATCTTTCAAAAACTGTAATTTTTGTAACCATTTTGTAATAATTTGCTCGTTTTTTAAAAATCTCACAAAAAATATTACAAAAGGGACAAGTAAAAACACTATATATTGTGGAAAACGGGGGCTATTTGGGATATTCAGTCAAAAATTGACTTGCGTTTTTGGACAAATTACACAAAAAACATTTTGAAAAAAATTTGACTTTTTGACAAGAGATGAATATAATGTCAAAAGTCACAAAGCGAGAATAACGGTTGTGCGTTAAGTAAACTTAAAATATGCTTTTCAAAGTTATGTTTTGGGTGAGCACTTTGCAAAGAGCAAAGGTTGACACAACTTATTAAAGGAGCAGAATGATGATAAAAAATATCATTGAGCGTGCGAAAGCGACTCGTGTGACATTCCGAGTAATTGCACTTATAATGGCTTTGGTCATTCTCTGTGCAGGAACAGTTTTCGCAGCCAGCGGTGAGACTTATATAGTTGATATCTATGAAGGCTCACAAATCACAAGAGTAGAAACAACTTTAAAAGATGCTTATGCTATTGTGGAAGAAGCAAAAATTGAATTGTCAGAGCAAGATAAACTTATACTTGATAACTTTACAGCAGGTGCCCAGAGTGAAATTGTTATCTGCCGTGCAAGTAATGTAAGATTTATTCATGCTGACGGAAATATTGTAGATACTGTTTTTGCAGGAACTGTTGCAGAACTTATCGAGAGTCAGGGCGTTGTGCTTTCAGACAAACTTGTTTCAAGTGTCAATGTAAAAGCTGTTGTGACGAACAATATGGAGGTTAAGATTTTAAATTCTTATGACCTCACAATTAATGTTGACGGCGAAACAAGAAAAGCAAAATCAACTGCTAAAACTGTTGGCGAATTACTCGCAGAACAGGGCATTATCCTTGACGAAGACGATGAAGTTGTGCCAACAGCAGAAACTTTGCTTTCTCACAATCTCACAATTGATGTTCTCAGAGTGGAATATGTAACAAGAGAAGCAACAGAAAAAGTTCCATTCTCAAAGAAAACAGTTAAATCTGCGTCAATGACAAAGGGTACATCAAAAATCACAACAAAGGGCGTAAATGGAACTAAGACAGTTGTTTACAAAGATAAGATTGTAAACGGTGAAGTTGCAGAAACATCATTTGTAAGTGAAACAGTTACAAAGAACCCTATAGCACAGATTACAACAGTTGGTACTCTTGTGAAGAGTTCAGGTAATAGCAAAATCCAAAAGAATGGTAATCCTATTTCTGAACTTACATTACCAGAAAAATATTCAATCGGTGCAAACAATATCCCAACAAGTTATAAATACACAATCAAGGGCAAAGCAGCTGCTTATTGTGAACCAGGTGGAAAAACAGCAACAGGCAAACCGGTTAAACCAGGCTTGATTGCGGTTAATCCAAAGCAGATTCCATATGGAACAGAAATGTGGATTGTTTCTGACGATGGAGTTGTTTATGGCTATTGTATCGCTGCTGACACAGGCGGATTTGTCAATAAAGGCAAGTTTACAGTTGACCTTTATATGAACAGTACAAGTCAGTGTCGTCAGTGGGGCTCAAGAAACGTAACAATTTACATTCTTTAATAGAAAACGAAAGAGAGAGTTTTTACTCTCTCTTTTTTTTATTGCTCTTATATTAAAATTATGTTATCATTATTTTATAATGTATGTGGAGTGAATTTAATGAGAGTTCTTACAGTTGAAAACACAAGAAAAGTTGAGCGCCTTGCAAATGAAAGCGGAATTTCATTTCTTCAGCTTATGGAGAATGCTGGGTCTTATTGTGCGAGAATTATCCGTCAAACCTTTGAAAATACAAATAAGAGAAATGTGCTTGTTGTGTGTGGCAAAGGCAAAAATGGTGGCGATGGTTTTGTAATTGCGCGAAAACTCTCTGAATACGGATATAGCCCAACTGTAATGATGACGATGGGACTTCCCACAGACGAAGAATCATCAGAAATGCTCTCACGAATCAGAGCAATGGGGATTACTGTTGTTCACTATGATGAAACAACTGACAAATACTTTGAAACTGCTCAAATTATTGTGGATTGTATTTTCGGTGTGGGATTTAAAGGTGAACCAAATGAAAAGATTGCAGAACTTTTCAGTAAAATAAACTCTGCATCTGCAACGGTTGTAAGCATAGATGTCCCAAGTGGATTAGAAGGTGATAGCGGCAAACTCACGTCTTCGCACATAAAAGCAGATATGACAATAGCAGTATTGGTGCTCAAACCAGTTCATGTGTTAAAACCATCAATTGAGAGCTGTGGCAGAGTGGTAGTCGTTCCTATCGGTATTCCTGAAAAATGCTTTGCAGATGTTAATGCAACTCTTTTTACAATGAGTACGGACGAAATCAAGGACTTTTTTCCTAAACGTGATACAGAAAGCCATAAAGGTACGTTTGGTACAGTGCTTGTAATTGGTGGTAGCTATGAGATGCCAAACGCTGTGTACTTTGCATCACAGGGTGCAGTGAATAGCGGTGCAGGGCTTGTTAAAGTCGCTTTTCCTGCCGTTGCTTATAGTGCCATTGCACCAAAAACCTATGAACAGATTTTAATTCCACTTGAAAGTAATAAAATGGGCAGAATTTCACAGAATGCAGTTAAACGCATAGAAAAGGAACTCTCTAAATGCTCTTGTGTGCTTATCGGTTGTGGAATGGGCAACGATGACGATACCAAAGCTGTTACAGAATTTGTAATTAAAAATTCACAAGTGCCTGTAATTCTTGATGCTGATGGCATAAATTGTCTTGAAAATAATATAGATATAATAGATAGCGCAAAATCAACTGTAATTTTGACACCACACCCAAAAGAAATGTCAAGAATAGCAGGGGTGAGCGTCCAGAGTATTCAAGAAAACCGCGGAGCAGTTGTAAAAAGCTTTACAAGAGCTCATAACTCAATTCTTGCTCTTAAAGGTGCATCAACTCTTGTAGGATGCACAGAATATGATGACATTTATGTTAACAATACAGGTAATTCGGGAATGTCAACGGGTGGTACAGGTGATGTGCTCGGTGGAATAATCGCATCTTTCATAGCACAGGGTGTTGCCCCGTTTAAGAGCACTATTGCAGGCGTTAAAATTCACGGAATAGTTGGCGATAAAGTTACAGAAAAATATTCAATGATGGGTAACACTCCATCTTTAATGCTTGGCGAGTTACCAAGTGTACTCTCAAAATTTGAATAAGGGTAGAATAATATGAAAAAAGTCCTTTGCATTTTATTTTGCATTCTTTTGCTTGGCGGATGCGGGACATTAAAAACAAAGGATTTAGAAAAAGAGCCACTGAATATCAGTGGCTTTAATACTGTGGTGAAAACACAAATCAATAATATTGAAATTTGTGGCAATGCAAGTTATGTTATGTCTGACGCTCTCTATTTTGACTTTGTTGCACCGAAAACTATAAACGGAACAAAAATTGTGTGTCGTAATGGTGAGTATGAAGTTGATTTTAATGATTTATCAATAACACTTGCAGGTGATAAATTGCCGTTTAATATGATTTGTAATGCTCTTGAAACCTGTATAAATAATGTGCAAGGCGCAACACCACAAATTGATAATATCACAAATCAACTTATATATACTTATAATACTGAAAAACATCTGTGTCAGTTATATGCAGAAAAAGAAACCAAGCATTTTATAAAACTGACTATTGACGGCGCAGATGTGTTGTTTTTTGAAAATTTTCAGTATGTGGGACAGACTGAATAAAACTTTCATAATATGTATTACTCCCTAAATTTTATCTTAAATGTTTAATTATGCATTTTAAAGGTAAAAATAAAATTAAAGGAGTGATATAGAAAATGAATGTAAAAAGAGGGGACATATATTACGCTGATTTAAGTCCTGTTGTGGGGTCAGAGCAAGGTGGAGTAAGACCTGTACTTATAGTCCAGAATGACGTTGGCAATAAATATAGCCCAACTGTGATTGCAGCGGCAATTACAAGCCAACAAGAAAAATCTCGTTTGCCGACTCATATAAGCGTGAATGGCAACCAATGTGGACTCAGTAAAGATTCAGTAGTGTTGCTTGAACAGGTCAGAACAATCGATAAACAACGACTTAAAGAACGAATGGGTAATTTGTCAACTAATGATATGAATAAAATAAATAAAGCATTAACAGTAAGCTTTGGATTGATATAAAATATAAAATGTAGGGGCGGGTCTCTGTGCCCGCCCGAAATTGTTAAAAATATATTAAATTTACATAAAACCCTTGACGAGTTGGAAAAAAGTGGCTAAAATATAATTAGCACTCAGGAAGCGAGAGTGCTAAAAATTGTATTTATAATTCTTTATGGAGGTAATATAAAATGACTATTAAACCACTTGCAGATAGAGTTGTACTCAAATCATGCGAAATTGAAGAAACAACAAAGAGCGGAATTGTGCTCACAGCTGCTACTCAAGAAAAACCACAGGTTTCAGAAGTTGTTGCAGTTGGTCCTGGTGGATTTGTTGACGGTAATGAAATCAAAATGTATGTTAAAGTCGGTGACAAGGTAATCACAGGCAAATATTCAGGCACAGAAGTTAAGATGGACAACGAAGAATACACAATCGTTCGTCAGTCAGAAATTCTTGCTATTGTAGAGTAATCGGAGGGAATATACATTATGGCTAAACAGATTATTTATGGTGAAGAAGCAAGAAAAGCTCTTCAAACAGGTATTGATAAATTAAGCAACACAGTTAAGATTACATTAGGACCAAAAGGTAGAAATGTAGTTCTGGACAGAAAATATGGTGCACCACTTATCACAAATGACGGTGTTACAATCGCTAAAGAAGTTGAACTTGAAGATGCATTTGAAAATATGGGTGCACAGCTTGTTAAAGAAGTTGCAACAAAGACAAACGATGTTGCAGGTGACGGTACAACAACAGCAACTCTTCTTGCACAAGCACTCGTTCGTGAAGGTATGAAAAACGTTGCAGCAGGTGCAAACCCAATGGTAGTTAAAAAGGGTATGCAGGCAGCAGTTAATGCAGTTGTTGAAGAAGTACTTAAAAATGCAAAACCAGTTGCTTCAACAGAAGATATTGCAAGAGTTGCAACAGTTTCAGCGGCTGACGAATATGTTGGTAATCTTATTGCAGATGCAATGGCAAAGGTTACAGCAGATGGCGTTATCACAATCGAAGAATCAAAAACAAGCGAAACATATAGTGATGTAGTTGAAGGTATGCAGTTTGACCGCGGTTACATTTCACCTTATATGGTAACAGATACAGATAAGATGGAAGCAGTTATCGACGATGCGCTCATTCTTATCACAGATAAAAAAATCGGCAATATTCAGGAAATTCTTCCATTACTTGAACAAATCGTTCAGGCTGGCAAAAAGCTTGTAATCGTTGCAGAAGATATCGAAGGCGAAGCTCTCTCAACAATCCTTGTTAATAAGCTTCGTGGCACATTTACTTGCGTTGCTGTTAAAGCACCTGGCTTTGGCGACAGAAGAAAAGAAATGCTTCAGGATATCGCAATTCTCACAGGTGGTCAGGTAATCACATCAGACCTTGGTCTTGAACTTAAAGATACTCAACTTTTCCAGCTTGGCCGTGCAAAGCAGGTTAAGATTTCAAAAGAAAACACAATTATCGTTGACGGTGCAGGCGACGTTGATGCAATTAAGGGTAGAATTGGTCAAATCAAATCTCAGATTGCAGAAACAACATCAGACTTTGACCGTGAAAAGCTTCAGGAAAGACTTGCAAAACTTGCAGGTGGTGTTGCAGTTATCCGCGTTGGTGCTGCTACTGAAACAGAAATGAAAGAAAAGAAACTCCGTATTGAAGATGCTCTCGCAGCTACAAAAGCAGCTGTTGAAGAAGGTACAGTTGCAGGTGGTGGCGTTGCTCTTCTTGGTGCAATCAAGGCAGCATCAGCACTTCTCGATACAGAAGACGCTGACTTCAAAACTGGTGTTAAGATTGTTCTTAAAGCAATTGAAGAGCCAGTTCGTCAGATTGCTGCAAACGCAGGTCTTGAAGGCTCAGTTATCGTAAATGAAATCGTTAACTCAAATAAGGTTGGCTACGGCTTCAACTTCGCAACAAGCGAATATGTTGATATGTTCGAAGCAGGTATCCTTGACCCTGCAAAGGTTACTCGTTCAGCACTTCAGAATGCATCATCAGTTGCAGCAATGGTGCTCACAACAGAGTCACTTGTAGCAGATATTCCTGACCCACAGGCTGAAGCAGCAGCTGCAGCAGCAATGGCTCAGGCAGGCGGCGGAATGTATTAATCCCCAATAAATAGAACTATACGGCGTGGTTTGTAACCACGCCGTTTTCTTTTTGTAACTATTATTACAATATTGTAATTTTTCTGTTTTTCGATAAAATTTTATTGACAAACGATAAATTCAATGGTATTTTATAGAAAAATAGACACAGTCTGTGGGGGTAACCTATGAAAAATAAAAATCGAACTCTTACATTGTCATTGGCGTTTACAACAATCTTTGCGATTGCACTTGTAATTCTCACTTTGGGAGCACCTTGGATAGTCGAGTTTCTGTGCAAATTTTTTCACCGAGATTATTTGACAAAATTTCTGACAGTTGTTACATATCTTGCAGTTCCGGCAGGGTGGGGTGCGATAATTATACTTTATAAAATTCTTATCAATGTTGATAATGGAAACGTGTTTGAAGAAGAAAATGTAAAATACCTTTCAATTCTTTCTTGGCTTTGCATTTATGTTGGAATTCTAAGTGGATTTGCTTCACCAAAATTTGCAATGTTTATTATTGTTTCGATTTCAGCACTATTTATTGGTCTTATTGTTCGTGTTGTACGCAATATAATCAGTAAAGCAATCGAAATCAAAGAAGAAAATGATATGACAGTTTAGGGAGAGTGATATTTATGGCGATAAAAGTTAATCTTGATATGGCTCTTGCAAGAGCAAAAATGACATCGGGCGAATTAGCAGAAAGAGTAGGTATCACTCAGGCTAACTTGTCAATTCTCAAAACAGGCAAAGCAAAAGCGGTGCGTTTTTCAACTCTTGAAGCTATTTGCCGTGAGCTTAATTGCCAACCGGGAGACATTTTAGAATATACTGAAGGAGCAAACCTTACACTTGTAAACTCTAAGGAGGCATAAGTATGAAAAGATTTTTTTATATAATTACAATAATTTACTATGCTTTTGCATGGCAGGGTATGTTTTTTGACATTTTACCTTTTGAAGCCAATATTAGTGCTGGCGTTGTGGGATTGCTTGTGGTTGGCGATACACCAGAAAATGCAGAATTAAGCAACTTGATTTATATAATAGGTTGGAGCATCTATTTTTGTACACTCATTATTTTCACAACAATCTCTCATTTTTGGAAAAAAGCTTTTAATGCTATTCCAGTTGTTATTCTTTCAATATCATTATTCTTTAATGTGCTTTTATTCATTCACAGTATGTTGTTACCTAATCTTATAAACATAGCTCTTATTGTGATTACTGTGTATATTAGAAAAATAGAAAAGACACCTGAGCAAATCAAACAAGAAGAATTTGAAAAAGAAATGTATGAAAAATATCTTCATGAGTTTTTAACAAAGGATTCGTCTAAGGAGGCATAGTTATGGATAATATTCAAAACAATACAAACACTTCCAATCAACCCGTGTTAAATAATCCTTATATAAGTCCTTATGGAAAACCAATTCAACCAAAACCACAAAAGAAAATTGAACTTGAAACAGTTGACTACATATTCTTTGGGGTTTTCGCTGTGCTATCTCTGTGCATTGTATTCTTCGGACTTTTTGGTGGGATGGCAATAGGTTTTTCAATAAGTGCAATAGCTTTAGTTGTAGCCTTGGCAGTTTATATGCTCAAAAATGGTGATTTTACTTTTATTTCTGTATCATCACTTGTTTTGGCGATAGCATCAAGTCTTGTTTTCAGCCTTTATGCTGGTGACCAGCTTTCAAGATTTATAGCATTTGTGATTTTCTTCTCGTCAACGGTGCTGTGTGCAGTTTCAATGGTTGACGAAGCGGTAGCAGATACTATTGATGGCGCAATTAAGGTTGTCCGTTCAATTATAATCACACCATTTGAAAATATATTGTTGCCCATAAGAGCACTCTTGAAAAATGATAAAAACAAAACAGCAATTCAGATTGGTGGAGCAGTTTTGGCGGCAATACCTGTATTGATTGTTGTTATTCCTTTGCTTTCAAGTGCAGATGCTGCCTTTGAAGGCTTGGTTGGAAAAATTGCAGAGAGTCTTGGAATGACAATTCTAAAACTTGTAATATCAGTTGCCTTATTGAGCTTTATATTGTCATTTGCACTTTCTTGTAAATATGAATTAAACGAAACGAACGCAAAACCAATTAATTTTGAAAAAGCAAGAACTTTAAAATCACCGTTTGCAGTAACATTTCTTGGAATGATAGCACTTGTTTATCTTGTGTATATGTTTTCACAGACAGCATATTTCTTTAGCGCATTTTCAGGAATTTTGCCAACGGGATACGAGTTCACATTTGCCCAATATGCTCGCCGCGGATTTTTTGAAACTGAAGCAATCGCATTTATAAACCTTGTGCTTATGGGTGGAATTTTGTGGAAATCTGTTCGCCGTGAAAATGGTAAATTGAATCCTATACTTAAAGGAATAATGACGTTTATTAGCGTGTTTACCATTTTGTTTATTATCACAGCTCTTTCAAAGATGGTAATGTATATTAGTGAATACGGACTAACCGTGCTTCGCCTTTGCACATCTGTATTTATGATTGCAACTGCTGTGGTTATTGTAGCCTTTATAATAAGAGTATTTAATCCTGAACTTGATACAATGAAATATGCATTTATAATATCATTGTCATTGTTCACTGTGCTTTGTCTTTGTGGCATTGACCGAACAGTAGCACACTATAATGTGAATGCATATATCAGCGGTATGCATGATAATGTTGATTTATATACTCTTGGAGACCTTTCTGAATCATCAGTTCCATATATTTATAAGCTTACTGAATGTGGTAATGAAACAGTTGAAAAAGATGCAGAAAGAGTTATTTATGAAATCTATGATTGGCATGTAGATGATAGTGAAATAACCTATGATGAAAATGAAACTAAGATATATACTGCAACCTATAAAACAACCTTTGGTTTTACATTGTCAGAATATTTTGCAACGAAATATTTTAATAAAGCAGAAATAGGTTGGTATTATCCCGATTACGAGTATTATGATTATTATGAATCTGATTTGTATGATAGTATGGTAACAGTTGAAGAAGATACTTCTGTTTGGAGTGAAATATAACAAAACAAAAAGCCGACTCAAATGAGTCGGCTTTTCTGATATGCCTTTCCTTTTGCATATCTGTTGCGTATAAAGTACAACACGAATCCCTAAAGGTCACAAGACCTTGAATAAAACTATACTCTTTTTGAAGAAATAAATCAATAGATTTATTCCCCAAAGATTTATCATTTACTTTGTCTATAATGCCTACAAAATCAATGAAAAAACGCACATCAAACGATGTGCGTTAATTTTCGTGTTTGTTTTGAATTAAACTGCTCTTTCAACCTTACCTGAACGAAGGCAACGAGTGCAAGCA
>CALBNX010000037.1 GCA_937896885.1 uncultured Clostridia bacterium | reverse complement strand
TCAAGGTCAATCTTTACGATTTTGCCTTCAGCATCAAGAAGAACTGCAACTGCTGTTGTGTTGAACTCACCTTTTGTAGCCTTAGCTTCGCCATAGTTAGCAACTACGCCAAGACCGAACTTAAGAGTAACTTCTTTCTTACCGCAACCTGCAAGAGCAACAACTGTGAAGAGCATTACTACTACAAGTGCTACACTAAGAATCTTTTTCATAAGTGTTTTCTCCTTTAAATTGTGTTTTAATATGTGTAGATTTTTCCACACATTTACACGTAAATTATTGCATAAAAAATAGTTTCTGTCAACAGTATTGTCAGCAGAAACTATTACAACTTTGTTATAATTTAATTTTTTCAAAACGCTTTAAAATAATTGATGCTACCAATCCAACAAAAACGCCTGCAACTGTACCTGTAATAGACAAAACCAACATATAATATCCGATTTGGCTGGTTTCAAAAATTGCCATTGCAACAAGGATTTGCCCCAGATTATGAGCAACACCACCAACGATGCTAACACCAACCATTGAGAACAAATTCACCTTTTTGCAAAGTGTCATCAGTGCAAGACTTAACACAGCCCCTGCTGTACTATAAATCAATGTCATAGCGTTACCGAATAACAATGCAACCAAGAAAAGTCTGATTGCAGAAACCGTTATAGCATCTTTAAGACCAGTTTTATAAAGTATGAAAATTATTATTATATTGGGAAGTCCGATTTTGATACCCGGTACTGCTGACCAGATAGGTGGCAAAATCGCTTCAACATAAGATAAAACCAGTGCTACAGCAGTAACAAGCCCCAACACCGCATATCTTCTTATATCTTTTTTCATAGCTTACTCCTAAACGGCAACATCAATGCCACCGTCAGCGTTTTGATTTGTAATTTCAATTACAAGCTTGTGTGGAAGACAAACAACAGTTTCACCCACATAGGACACTGCCCTTGTCTCAACACAGATTTTATCAGGACAATCAGCTTCACTGATTGATGCTTTACCGTCTTTTATAACAAGAACATTGATATGCTCATCATTATCCCCTGTTTTTATTGGAAATTCTCTGTTTTCAGAAAGTGGATATGATGCTATTTCTTGACCATCAATCTTAACAGAAACAGTTGAGCCTTGCTCACGATTAAAGATGAAAAGCAAAAGCCCCGCCGCCGCTATAAGAACTATAACGACGGCAAGGATTATATCATTTCTTAATTTTTGATTTTTTTGAGAATTATTATTCTTCATAAAATCAACCAATTACTCCGTTTTTCATATCAACGATTTTCAAACGACCTGTTGGACAAACCTCTGCGCACTTACCACAGTCTTCGCATTTAGCGTAATCAATAACTGCAAGGTTGTCAACAACCTTGATTGCATCGTGTTCACAAGTCTTTTCACACTTTTTACAACCAAGACAAGCGTTCATACAGTTTTTACGAGCAACTGCGCCCTTTTCTTTATTGCTACAAGCAACTGCAACAACAACATCTTCACCAACAAGAGAGATAACTCCCTTAGGACAAGTTTTAACACATTTGCCACAAGCTATACAAGTTTTTGGGTCAATTCTTGCAAGAGTATCTTTAACAGAAATTGCGCCAACAGGACATTCTGCTACACAGTCACCAAGACCGATACAACCGAATTTACAAGAAAATGGACCGCCATAAACCATTGCTGCTGCTTTACAGCTTTGAAGTCCTTCATAAACGACTTTCTGTGCTACTGCTGAGCAGTCACCACTACAATTTACATAAGCAACCTTTGGTGCTTCAACACTAACTTCAACACCCAAAACTGCTGAAAGCTGACCTGCAACGTCTGGACCACCTGGGATGCAAAGGTTTGCTTCTGCTTTTCCATTTGCTACTGCATCAGCATAAGCGTCACAACCTGCAAATCCACAAGCACCACAATTAGCACCCGGAAGACATTCACGAACTGCTTTAACTGTTTCGTTTTCTTCTACTTTAAAGAAGTGAGATGCCAACGCAAGCATAACACCTGCTAAAAGGCCAATTACAACTGCAACAAGAAGAGCTATTAAAATATTCATAATCTATTCGCCCTCCCTTATGCAAGAATGTTTTCAACGATTCCGGCAAAGCCGAAGAATGCCATTGAAATGAAAGATGCTGCTACGAGTGTTACAGGAAGACCCTTGAAACTTTCAGGAACATCACTCTCTTCAATGCGTGAACGCATACCTGAGAAGAGTACCATTGCAAGCAAGAATCCAAGTCCGCAACCAAGTGAGCTTACCATTGATTCGATAAAGTTGTATCCATCTGTAATGTTGTTGATTGTTACACCAAGAACTGCACAGTTTGTTGTGATAAGTGGAAGATATACGCCAAGGCTCTGGTGAAGAGCAGGAATAGTCTTCTTCAAGAAAATCTCAATAAACTGAACAAGCGAAGCAATAACAAGAATGAATACGATTGTCTGTAAATAGCCAAGTCCAAATTCATTAAGAATGAATGTCTGAATAGGCCATGTAACTGCTGTTGCTACGAGCATAACGAAGATAACTGCAATACCCATACCAACTGACTGATTAACTTTCTTTGATACGCCAAGGAATGGGCAAATACCAAGGAAACGATTGAGAACATAGTTATCAACCAAAACAGATGACATCAAAATAATAATCAATGCTTTAACATCCATCTTATTCGCCCTCCTTTACTGTTTCTGCACAACCACCGTTGCAAGATGCCGCTGATGGACAGCCTTCGCAACCGAATTCTTTTTTCTTGATGAGTTTACCCTTTGTAATCTTATTAACAACTGCAATAAGAAGACCATAAACTAAAAGTCCGCCTGGAGCTTTTGCGAGGAAACTGATTGTCAAACCATTTTCAACAAGGAATGGAATCTCGTTACCTGCAAATGAACCTGCACCGAGAACTTCACGGATAATTGCCATAGAGAGAAGAGCTATTGTGAAGCCGATACCCATGCCGATACCATCAAGTGCTGATTTTCCAACTGTGTTTTTACCTGCAAACATTTCTGCACGGCCTAAGATAATGCAGTTAACAGTAATAAGTGCAAGGTAAACACCCAAGGTTTCATACAAATCAGGAATAAATGCCTGAATGAGCATCTGAACGATTGTTACGAAACCTGCGATAACAACGATATAGCAAGGAATTCTTACTGTATCTGGAATAAATTTACGTAATAATGAAATAACAATGTTTGAGCAGATTAAAACTGCCATTGTTGCAAGACCCATACCAAATGCACCGTCAACTGTTGTTGTAGTGGCAAGTGTTGGACAAGTGCCAAGAATAAGCACGAAAACTGGGTTTTCACGGAGAAGACCTTTTAAGAGAATTGACATATTATTTTGTTTACTCATTATTAAGCCACTCCTTCCATAATCTTAACTGCTTCAATTGCTTTACCAATACCATTTCTGTAGCCCTGAGTTGTGAGTGTTACACCTGCTACGATATCGATATCCTTATATGTTGATTCATTCTTACCAACATATTGCGCACTGAATTCTTTGTCTGCACAAATTGAACCTACACCATCAGTTTCTGACTGTTTTGTTGTCTGACAACTGATGATTTCACCATCTTTTGTCAAAGCAAGTTTGATATAGATATATTCGCCTGATGGGTTGTAGTAATGGTCACCATTGATACCGAAACCTGATGCATGGATTTCAAGAACATAGTTACCACTCTTTGTCTTATATGCCTTATCTACATTTGATGGCATATCAGCATATTTTGTAATATCAACTTCTTTAAGCGTTGATTTAAGCATAATCTTTGCAGCTTTCTCAACAGTTGCTTTAACATCGTCTGTTGCTTCTGAAACTACTGCGCCATTAGCGTCAACACCAACGAAGATTTCTTCTTCACCTGTTTTTGTTACATAAACAAAGCCTGCACCGTTTTCTGCTTCATAAATTGCAGATACATTTTCAAGTTTTTCACAGATAAATACTTCTGTAAACTTGCCTTCACCTGTTGGAAGTGCTGTGTTAAGATTATCTGCAAGGATTTCTTCATCTGAACGGATATCTGCACTACCACCACCAAGGATAGTTGCAGTATTGATTGCATCTTTAACTGCACTCTTATATGCACCTGTTGTCATTGTTGCGCCTGAAACAGTTGCAATGCCGTCAATAGTGTCTATTGTTGCGCCTTTTACTGTGTCGCCATAAGTCTTTTCAACGCCAAGTGTTTCATTACTTGAAAGACAGACAGCACCTGTTACATTACCGTTGGCGTCAACGCCACACATAATAATCATATCAGGACCATAGCCTGTTGCTGTAAGTTTTACTACTGCACCACCGTTTGAAGCTGTGAATGCTTCAAGCACTGATTCAGGAAGTGTGTATTGTGTTAAATCGGCAGCTGTGAAGTCGCCACCATCTGGCATTACAACAAGTAACGCTTCATTTGCTGCTGCACCTGCATTTTTTTCAATGATTGGTGCTGTTACAGTATTTGTTGCTGCAAGAGCAACTACTACTACTGCAAAAATTACTGTGAGAGAGATAATACTTCTAATGTAGTTCTTCATTATTTCTTACCTCCAAACAATTTTCTAGCTGTTAATGAATCTATGTAAGGATTTACAATGTTCATAAGAAGAATTGCGAAGGATACACCTTCTGGATATCCACCGAAGAAACGGATAAGCACTGTGATTACACCTGCGCCGATACCGAAGATAAGCTTGCCCTTTGCTGTGCTTGGTGATGTAACATAATCAGTTGCCATAAAGAAAGCACCAAGTATGAGTCCACCTGAAAGCACCCAAGCGAGTGTTGTTTCAACATTGCCACCTTCAAGTGCCAATGTAAAGAGGAATGTTGTGCCGATAAATGCAACTGGAATATGCCATGTGATAACCTTACGCACGATAAGATAAATGCCACCGATAAGAAGTGCCAACGCGCAAGTTTCACCAAGAGCGCCACCGCATTTGCCAAGGAACAAATCCATAAGGTCAACAGTTTTATCATTTGCAAGGTCTGCAAGTGGAGTTGCACCTGATACCGAGTCCATCCCTTCTGGGAAAACTGATGCCGTCATTGAGCCGAATGCGATAAGCATAAACACACGAGCTGCGATTGCAGGGTTAACGATATTCTTACCAAGACCGCCGAAGATTCCTTTTACAATAATGATTGCGAAAAGTGAACCAACTGCTGCTTGCCACAATGGAATATTTGCAGGAAGATTAAGTGCTAAAATCAAACCAGTAACAACTGCACTTAAATCGCCAACTGTCTGCTCTTTTTTAACTGCTAAGTTAAAGAGTGCTTCACCTGCTACTGCTGAAATAACGCAAACTGCGATAACAAGTAATGCAGGAATTCCGAAAAGAATAACTGCCGCAATTGATGCAGGAACAAGTGCAATAATAACATTAAGCATTGTTCTCATTGTTGAGTTATTGCTACGAATATGTGGAGACAATGAAATATGAAGTTTGTTTTCCATTACGCATTACCCTCCTTTTTCTTTGCACGTTCTGTTGCCAACAAATCCTTTGCTAAACGGTTTGTTGCAACCAAAGGACGTTTTGCAGGACAAACATATGCACAACAACCGCAAAGCATACAGATATCTGTGCCAAGTTTTTCAAGCAATTCAACATCTTTATTGTTATATGCTTTTGCAATAGCGGCAGGATTGATGCCGAATGGGCAGTGATTTGTGCACTTGCCACACTTAATGCAAGCTGTTGTTTTTTCTGTTTTTATTTCTTTTTTGTTGAATGCTATAATCGCATTTGTCTGTTTAAGCACTGGCACTGTAAGGTCAGGCACTGCTATACCCATCATTGGTCCACCATAGACAACCTTTTCAGGCTCACAATTAAATCCACCACAGAAGTCAAACACTTCACCAATTGGAGTACCAACTGCTACGATTACATTCTTTGGCTCTTTAACTGCGCCACCGTCAACTGTAATTGTCTTTTCAACAAGTGGCATACCTGTTTGTAAATATTTACCGATATTTGCCATTGTTGTTGAATTGCATACGATACAACCAACATCTGCAGGAAGCTGACCAGCTGCGATTATTCTACCAACAGTGTGATAAACGAGGACTTTTTCGCCACCCTGTGGATAAATTGATGGAAGAACTTTAACCTGAATTTTGCTATTCTTAGCTGAAATCTCTTTCATTTTTGCAATAGCTGATGATTTATTTTTTTCAATGCCGATTATAACCTTATCAAAATTAAAACATTTATCAGCAGTCTGGATTGCTAACAAAATATCGTCTGCTCTATCAACCATTGTTACAGAGTCACTTGTAATATATGGCTCACATTCTGCGCCATTGATTATGAGAGCATCAATTTTCTTATCTGTTGTGAACTTAACATGAGTTGGGAACCCTGCGCCACCCAAACCGATGATACCACTCTTTTTAACTGCTTCGATAAAATCTTCTTTACTGTTAACTTGTGGTACTGCGATTGATTCGTCAGGTGTCATTTCTCCGTCTGATTCAATAGTGATTGCAGGAGCAGTTTTACCATTTGACAAGAGAGTATCTGCAACGCTCTTAACTGTACCTGACACACTCGAATAAACAGGTGAAGAGATGAAACCATCTTGTTCGGCAACTAATGTTCCCACGAAAACCTGGTCACCTGCTTTAACAACTGGTTTTGCAGGCTTACCAATATGCATTGCTGTAAGAAGTGTAACTGTCTTTGGAGCAGGCATTCTTATAGCAGACATATCAGCTGTGTTTTTTCTGTGAGGTACATGGATACCTTTGAGAGAAAAAGCCATTTTTTTGACCTACCTTTCATTTTTCGTATCAAAACAAAGAATACATTTTTTGGTAACTAAAAAACCAAAAGACATAATTCTGCATAATACTTCATTATTACTTGTTATTATATATTTCTTATCGATTTCTGTCAATAAATTTAACGCTATTCTTTTGTTGGTAAATCTGTTAAAAATTTGCTTTTTGTCGTTTAATAAAATCGGCAAAATTGCGATTGACTTTATAGTTGCAAAGTAGTATCTTTTAACTGGTATTATATATACCTATTTATATGGCTTCTCAAAGGAGAATATTTTTATGATAATTCTTTTGTTTTTATTATGGATTGTTTTAAATGGTCGTTTCTCTGCTGACACAGGTATGGTTCAGGTTTGTGTAGTAGGTGTAGCAGTTGCTGTTTTTGCATATTTCTTTGCAAACAAAGCATTGGGATACACATTAAAATCTGAACTTCGTTGGTTTAAAAAAGCGCCTGTTTTATTAGCATATTTCTTTATTCTCATAAAAGAAATAATTATTGCAAACTTCCAGATGATGAAAATCGTTACAAGTAAAAAAGCAGAAATTCACCCTGTAATGATAAAAGTTAAGATTCCACTTAAAACAAATGTGGCAAGAGTGCTTCTTGCAAACTCAATTACACTCACCCCCGGCACAATTACCGCTGAGTTAGAAGATGATTATTTCACAATTCATTGTGTCGATGCTTCTTTTGCAGAGGGAATTGAAGATAGTTCGTTTGTGAAAATATTAGAAAGGTTGGAGAAATAAAATGCTTGAACAAGCTTATTCATATTTATATCTTGCTGTGTTCATCGGTCTCGGCGTTGCAATTATTGCAGCTCTTGTTCGTTCAATTACAGCCAAAACCATTATCGGCAGATTTATCGGTGTTAATGTTCTTACAACTATTGCACTAATTGTAATTTGTATTCTCACACTTTTCCTTAAAGAGAGTTATTTACCTGATATTGCTTTGATTTATACACTTCTTAGTTGTATTTCAGTTATACTTCTCAGCAAAATCTACATCAACCTTTTCAAAAAAGATAAGGGAGGTAAAAAATAATGCTCGAATGGATTCGTTTTGCACTTGTGGCATTGTTTTTCGCCGCAGGACTTATTGTACTTTTCATTTCAATTTTCGGAACATATCGTTTTGGATATTCTCTCAACCGAATGCATTCTTCCGCTATGTGCGACACACTTGTATTGATGCTTTTTATCACAGGTCTTATTATTGCATCAGGCATTAACATAATCTCTCTTAAATTCTTGTTCATTGTTATTATTCAATGGTGCACCAGCCCTGTTGTTTCACACATCTTTGTAAAAACAAAGTTGCTTACAGATAAGAATATTGGTGAGCATTGCGAAATGCGTATAGACGACGAAAAGGAGGAAAATGAATAATGGAAGATATTATTACCATATTTCGAATTCTTCTTCTCATATCTCTTGTGGTCTGTGCTATAGCAACAGCACTTTCTAAAAGAGTTATGACTGCTCTCATAATTTTCACATCTTATAGTATCGTTATGGCTGTGGTATGGTTATTATTGCGCTCACCTGACTTGGCTATCACAGAAGCTGCCGTTGGTGCAGGTGTAAATGGTGTACTTTTCTTTCTCACTCTTCGCAAACTTCACCTTATTGATAAAGACTTTGCAGATGACGAAGAAGGCAAAATCGACGAAGGGGTGAATGTAAATGAAGAATAATAAATTTTCATCTCTTTTGAAAGAGTGGTATGAGGGTAATTTAAGTTTCGATGAACGAATGAATATTGAAGCAGAAAAACCTATCATAAAAATTGAAGAAACAAAAAAAGAGAAAATTCGTCTTGTTAAAGATGTTGAAAACGCAGAAGAAAAGCTCACTTCAAAGGGTTATAAATTCTTTTCAATAATTTTCTGTATTGTTCTCGCAATTACCCTTGTTGGTACAGTTAATTTTATGCCACTCTTTGCCGATGATAATACCCCCACAACTAATGAAGTTTATGAACATTATGTTGGTGAAGGCAGAGACCAGACAGGTGCAGTAAATACTGTTGCCGGTATGATTCTTGACTATCGAGCTTTCGACACATTGGGCGAATCTTTTGTTCTTTTCACTGCTACTTGTGCTGTCCTTCTTTTGCTTGAACAAAGCAAGAACAAGCCAATCAAGCAAAGAGAGACTTTTACTTATACAAACGACCCTATTGTGCGTCTTGTTGTAAAAATTCTCACACCAATCATTATCGTTTTCGGAATTTATGTTCTTTTCAACGGTCACTTATCCCCAGGCGGTGGATTTTCAGGTGGCTCTGTGCTTGGTGCAGGCTTTATTCTCTTTGCTATGGCTTATGGTGAAGATTTTGCAGCAAAGGTTATCACGCCAAAAATCATTCGCGTTATTACAATTTGCTCACTGAGTTTCTATTGTCTTGCTAAAAGTTACTCTTTCTTCACAGGTAATGAATTTAATGGTATTCACTCAGTTATTACACCGGGCACACCGGGTAATATCGTTTCAGGTGGCTTGATTTTACCGCTTAACATTGCAGTTGGCTTTGTTGTTTGCTGCACTATGTATAGCTTCTATATGATTTTTAAAAGGGGGCGTCTAGATTGAATCTGCTCATAAACTATGAAGCAGTAACATCAATGGTTTTGTTTGCCATTGGTTTTACAATGCTTGTTTTCTCTCGCAATATTATGAAAAAGATTCTCGGTCTTAATATCGTTGACACAGGCGTCTATCTTTTTCTTGCATCAATGGGTTATATTGAAGGCAAATTAACACCTATTGTTCCATCAACAGGTCCTGTTGATGCCCTTGACTATATCAACCCTATACCTCAGGGACTAGTTCTCACAGGCATTGTTGTTTCTGTCAGCTTTTCTGCTTTGATGCTTGCATTGACAGTTCGACTTTATAAAAAATATCGCACATTAAATCTTGATAAGATTTATGAAATGTGTCGTAAGGAGGATGAACAGGAATAATGGACTTCAGTATGAATCTTCCTTTTATAACAATCGTGTTTTCACTTTTCAGTGCAGTTATCTGTTTTGCGTTCAACGATAACAAAGCTCGTTTTGTTTCTTATTTTCTTTTGATTGCATCAGGCATTATGTCTGCTTCAGTTGTTTTCTATAACCTTACATCTGAAACAGGATATTTTGTTTATAGAATGGGACATTATGATGCACCAATCGGCAACGAAATTTCTGCAGGTCTTTTAGAGCCAGCTTTCTTACTTCTTTTTGAAGTTGTTATGCTTCTCTCTTTATCAGGTGGCTCACACCGTATTATGCGAGATGTAGATGAAACAAAGCAAAAATATTTCTGCATTATGGTCAACTTAACTCACGCGGCTTTGGCGTCTCTTTGCTATACAAACGATATTTTCACAGGATACGTATTTATTGAAATCTGCACAATAGCATCTTGCTCACTTTTAATGCTCACAAAGAGAACAAGAGCATTGGTTGCTGCAACCCGCTATATGATTTTCAGCCTTATTGGCTCAAGTTTGGTGCTTGTGGGAATCATATTACTCTATGCAATCACAGGTCATCTTCTCTTCCCACAGCTTTACTCAACAATTCAAGAACTCTGGGTAGCAGGAGAATACACATTCCCACTCACTATCGCATTGGGGCTTATTGTTTCTGGCCTTGCAATTAAAAGTGGTATGTTCCCTTTCCATTTCTGGATGCCCGACACATACGGCACGGCAACACCATCAGCATCAGGCATTTTGTCAGGTGTTATTTCAAAGGGATATATCTTCTTGTTGCTTAAAATTATTTTCAGAGTTATCGGTTACGAAGTTTTTCTCCAGTCAAACATTCAACATATTCTCTTTGTTTTTGGCATCTGTGGTATGATTGTGGGCTCAGTTTCAGCAATCAAGACAAACAACATAAACTTTATGATTGCTTATTCTTCTGCTGCTCAAATCGGTTATATTTATATGGGATTAGGCCTTGGTACAAAAGGTGCTATTGTTGCAGCTCTTTTCCAGATTGTTGCTCACTCTCTCACAAAGCCAATGCTATTTCTTTCAGCGTCAGGGCTCTCTGACACTGTTAACAGACGACAAGATTTTGCATCTTTACGCTCATCTGCTCACAACAATAAGATTGCCGCAATCTCTTATTCAGCAGGTGCGCTTTCAATGGTTGGCATTCCGATTTTTGCAGGGTTTATCCCAAAGCTTCTCTTCTCAACATCAGCTTTCGGTCACGGAATACGAACATATTTAATGCTCATTGCTCTTGCAATCAGTACAATTCTCAATGTTCTTTATTTCCTTAGAACTCTTGTTAATATTTATAGTCCTGCAAAAGTTGAGCTCAATCGCAAAACAATCACATTTAAAAATGTTCCTGCTTTCTCTGTCATTGTGCTTGTAATGTCAGCAGTTAATATTTTAGTCGGACTTCGTTCACAGCCTATTATTTCACTCTTTGAAAAAGGGCTTGAGTTGTTCATAAACATTCGATAAGGGGGATTAAAATATGATTTTAATATTATTAACTTTGTTCCCCGTAATCGGTGGTTTGATTTTACCAATGCTTAATAAAATCCAGAACAGAAATGCTCGTTTAGGTGCAGTGGTTCTTATTCAGGTAATTGAAGCTGTTCTTGGGTTTATGGTCATTTTCGGTGACAAAATCTCAACAGGCGCATTCACACTTGTTGACCAGATTTCTGTTGGTTTTACCGCTGACACCCTTGCCAAGTTCTTTGTAGCACTGGTTATCGTTGGTTGGACCTTAGTAACACTCTATGCTTGTGTTTATATGAAGCACGAAGAAAACGAAATGAGATTTTTCTTGTTTATGTTTCTCTCAGAAGGTGCAATGCTTGGCACTGCTCTTTCAGAAAATCTCGTTTCAATGTATGTTTTCTACGAAATGGTTACTCTTTTCTCAATGCCATTGGTTCTTCACTCTCTTTCAAAAGAATCCGTTGCAGCTGCGAAAAAATATCTCTATTATTCTATTGCAGGTGCATTTTTAGCACTCTTCGGAATCTTTGTTCTCGCAACAAACAGTAGCACATTATCATTCGTTGCAGGTGGCATCGATATTTCTGCTTCACCACTTGTGCTTATTGGCGTATTCACAATGCTTTTAGGCTTTGGTGCAAAAGCGGGTCTTTTCCCTATGCATGGTTGGTTGCCAACTGCTCACCCTGTTGCACCTGCTCCTGCAAGTGCGTTGCTTTCAGGTCTTATTGCAAAAGCGGGTGTTCTTGCAATTATCAGAACAGTTTTCTATATTGTCGGCACAGATGCTCTCACAGGCACTTGGGTACAAACTGTTGCACTTAGTTTCGCACTCTTAACTGTACTTATGGGTTCAATGATGGCTTATCTTGAAAAAGGATTTAAAAAGCGTCTTGCCTTCTCAACTGTCAGCCAGATTTCTTATGTGCTTACAGGACTCTTTCTTTTCACTGACAATGGATTCACAGGTGCGCTCTGGCAAATCGTTTTCCACGCAGTAGTTAAAATGGGTCTCTTTCTTTGTGCTGGCGCAGTAATCTTTATATATGGCAAAACTGAAGTTCGCGACCTTAAAGGTCTTGGTAAGAAAATGCCAATTACTTTCACTTGCTTTACCGTGCTTTCACTTTCACTTATCGGTATTCCACCAACAGGTGGTTTCTATAGTAAATGGTACATCGCAACTGCTTCTTTAAGTGCAGATTTAGGTGCTCTTTCTTATATTGCGCCAATCATCCTCTTGATTTCTGCAATTCTCACAGCAGCATATCTTCTTTCAATTTCAATTGACGCTTTCTTTGGTAAGGAAGAAATTGAAATAGAGAAAAAACGTGAGCCATTACTTATGGTTATTCCAATTATTATTCTCACAGTTTTTGCTGTTGCAGGTGGAGTTTTCACACTTACAACAAGCAATATACTTGCGTCAGTTTTATAATAGGAGGTTATTGAGATGAACAGTTTATTTTTAATCGTCCCAATTTTTCTTCCTATAATTTTGGGCGCTTTATCGTTTTTAATTCCTGCGGAAAAGAAAAAACAGAGAAATGCATTTGTTTTGTTTACAATTCTCTGTTCATCTGTTTCTGTTTGGGCATTAGCACTTAACACACCACAAGAGTCACTCACACTTTTAAATTTTACAGAAAATTTAAGTTTCGTGTTAAAGCTTGATGGTGCTGGCAAGATTTTCTCTTGTCTATCTGCTACTCTCTGGCCATTAACGGCACTTTATGCATTTGAATATATGAGCCATGAAAAGAGCCAGCCAATGTTCTATGCATTTTTCACAATGGCATTTGGCGCAACAATGGGTATCGCAATGGCAAGCAACATTCTCACAATGTATCTTTTCTATGAATTGCTCACACTTTTCACAATTCCACTTGTTATGCACGGATTTACAGATAAGCACAACTATGCAGCAAGAAAATATATGAACTATTCAATCGGTGGTGCTGCTTTCGCTTTTGCTGGTGTTGCATTTCTTATTGTGAATGACGCTAACGATTTTGTATTCGGTGGTCACATCACAAGTCCTGAAGACCCAACCATCGCACTCATTCTCTTTGTATTTGCATTTTTAGGCTTTGGTGTTAAGGCTGCTGTTTTCCCACTTCACAGTTGGTTGCCGACAGCGTCGGTTGCACCGACACCTGTTACTGCATTGCTTCACGCAGTTGCCGTTGTTAAAGCAGGTGCTTTTGCAATTATCCGTCTTATCTATTATTCATACGGCACAGCGTTTATAAAAGGGACTTGGGCACAGAATCTTGTAATGGCTCTTGCAGTATTCACAATTTTATATGGCTCTATGACTGCTTTAAGACAAAAGCATTTTAAGAGAAGACTTGCATATTCAACAATATCAAACCTTTCATATATTGTTTTTGCAGCAACACTTATGACAGAAGCAGGACTTTTGGCAGCTTTCTGTCACCTTGTCTTCCACTCTATCATTAAAATCGGTGCATTCTTCTCAGCGGGTGCTGTACTTCACAAAACAGAACGTGAATATGTGCCAGAGCTTGAAGGTATCGGCAGAAAAATGCCACTTACATTTATATTCTTTACTATTTCTGCTGTGTCACTTACAGGTATTCCACCTTTCTGCGGATTTATCAGTAAATGGTATATTGCAACGGCTTCAATGAGCGCACAAAATCCACTTGCTATTGTGGGCGTAGTAGTCTTGCTTATCTCTGCATTATTAACTGCAATATATATGCTCTCACCTGCAATAAAAGCCTTCTTTAAGCGTCGCGACAATACAAATGATGTGTCAGAGGTTAAAGAAGCAAATGCTCTTATGCAAGTGCCTATGGGTATCTGTGCTGTGCTTTGTATCGTAACAGGTCTTATGGCATCAAATGTTATTGAACTTATTAAGGGGGTATTGGCAATATGACAGCTTTAACTATGTATTGTATTTTCACTCCCTTTGTTGCAGCAATTATCTCTGCATTTTTAGGTAAATATGAAAAACTTCGTAATTTTATCGTAATTCTTGCAACTTTTATCAGTTTAGGACTTTCAGTTTTAATTGCACAGTCCCCTGCTAGAATTGTTTGCTTTGCATCTTTGAATTTCCAGATTGGTGGTTTTAACTCAACCTATGCAATTATTACTGCATTTATGTGGTTTGCAGCAGCGTTGCTTTCACCCCAATATTTCAAAGACCACAATCACAAGCTTTCAAGATATTATTTCTTCTTTCTTGTGACAATGAGTGCCACATTAGGTGTTTTCCTTTCTGCTGATTTAATGACAACTTTCATTTTCTTTGAAATTATGTCATTCACATCATATATGTGGGTTATTCAGGACGAAACAAAAGAAGCAATGAGTGCTGGTAAGACTTATCTTGCCATTGCCGTGCTTGGTGGTATGGTTGCATTAATGGGACTTTTCGTACTCTATAACATTACAGGAACATTGATGATTGCTAACCTTTATTCTGCAATTCAATATGTTGGCAAATCAACTGAACTCTATGTTGCTGCGTTCTGCTTATTGTTTGGTTTCGGTGCAAAAGCTGGTATGTTCCCACTACACATATGGTTACCAAAAGCTCATCCTGTTGCTCCTGCACCTGCAAGTGCACTTCTTTCGGGTATTCTCACAAAAACAGGTGTGTTCGGCATTCTTGTTGTCACAGGTCAAATTCTTCGTGATGACGAAATCTGGGGTTACACATTATTAGCCCTTGCTACAATCACAATGGTATTGGGCGCAGTTATTGCCGTATTCTCAAACAATCTTAAACGCACTTTGGCTTGTTCTTCACTCTCACAAATCGGATTTATTCTTGTTGGTGTATCAATGATTACACTTTTAGGTGAAGAAAACGCATTAGCGGCAAATGGCACATTCCTTTATATGATTAACCATTCAATAGTTAAACTTGTGCTCTTCCTTTGTGCCGGTGCAATTTATCTTGGTGCTCACACTCTTGACCTTAACAAGTTAAAGGGTTACGGCAGAAATAGGCCCGTTATTATGATTACATTTTTAATCGGTGCTTGCTCACTTGCAGGTATCCCAGGCTTTGCAGGTTATCTTTCAAAGACACTTATTCACGAAGCAATTGTTGAATATGCGCATTTAAGTCATTTACCAATCATAACTATTATTGAGTGGTTATTCTTATTCTCAGGTGGTCTTACAGCGGCATATATGCTCAAACTCTTTGTGGCAATCTTTATTGAAAAGCCAACAGAAGAACCCGAGAAGGGCAAGAAACTCTCACCACTTTCTGCAATTGCTCTTATCATTTCAGCAGTTGCTATTCCAGTTATTGGTATTTATACACCATTGGTTGAGAAAATTACTTATCCAATGCTCTCACTTGTGAACGGTCATCACTTTCACCACGAAATTCACTATTTCTCATTCACAAATCTTAAGGGTGTATTGATTTCACTTGCAATCGGTATTATTGTTTATCTGCTCTTTATCCGTAAAGTGCTTGTTAAAAACAAGACTTATGTTAACCCGATGGAAAACAAGATTTCACTCGAAAATCAGATTTATATTCCTATAATTAAAATTCTCACAGCTGTTTTCGGTGTTATTTGCAGAATTTTTGCAGACTCAACTGATTTTCTTATCTTCCTTACCCGTAAGAGCGTGTTAACTGATGCAAAAGAACACACAGAACACCAAAGAAAGTATGCTTATGCATTGGGCGATGTTGTTGACCATTTTAAGCACGACAAGACTCATAAAAATGCAAACTTATTTGTACGCGTTTCTGAAACAATTTCAAAAACAACACAAAGAATTTCATCAAACTTCTCATTTGCTTTGTTTATGACCTGTTTTGGTATTTGTATTATTCTTGTTTTCCTTATTATTTCTTTTGTGTCTTGACAAAAGAGCATATTTTAATTAAAATTTAGTTTAGTATTTTTAAAGGCGTGATTTCAGATGAACAAAATCTATATTCCAGAAGGATATAGCCCAAAACTGAATAGATATGACACTCAGAGAGCCATTGATATTATCAAACAACTCTTTCAGCAGAATTTCTGCAAAGCACTTTCATTAAAACGTGTTTCTGCTCCACTTTTTGTTAGTTGCAGTTCAGGTCTTAATGATAATCTTAATGGTACAGAACGACCTGTAACCTTTGATGTGCCTGCAATTGAAGCTGATGCTGAAATCGTGCATTCACTTGCTAAATGGAAACGCTTGGCTCTTAAAAGATATGATTTCTGGATGCACGAAGGTCTTCTTACTGATATGAATGCTATCCGTCGTGATGAAGAGCTTGATAATATTCACTCAATCTATGTTGACCAGTGGGATTGGGAAAAAGTTATTGAAGACAACGACCGTAATCCCCAGTATCTTTGTGACACCGTTCAGAAAATTGTTGACACAATCTGTGATGTAAACGAATTACTTCAAGAAAAGTTCCCACAACTCGATACAAAAATCGAGAGAAATGTGAAATTTATCACATCACAAGAACTTGAAGATTTATATCCCGATTTAACACCTGAAGAGCGTGAATGTGAATTCGCAAGAAAACACAAAACAATCTTCATTATTGGAATCGGTGGTAAACTAAAATCTGGCAACAAGCACGGCAACCGTGCCCCCGACTATGACGACTGGTCACTTAACGGTGATATTATTTTCTGGGATAATGTTAGAAATGCTCCAATTGAGATTTCTTCAATGGGTATCCGTGTAAACAAGGAAGTCCTTGACCGTCAGTTAACTCTTGCAGGTTGTGACGACAGACGCGAGCTTGCATTCCACAAAATGCTTCTTAACGACGAATTACCACTTACAATCGGTGGTGGCATTGGTCAGTCAAGACTTTGCATGTTACTTATGGGTTGTGCTCACATCGGTGAAGTTCAATGCTCACTTTGGGACGAAGAAACAATTAGACTCTGCAAAGATAATCATATAAGATTGCTTTAATAGCATTATAGAATAGTTAAAAAGACCGTCTATGACGGTCTTTTTTTGTTCAACAAATCAAATTTGTTGCAAAAATGAGGGACGGTTTTACCGTCCCTTAAATTTTTTATTTAATTAGAAATCGCAGTTTTTAGGTGTTCTGCAATAAGGGATAACATCACGGATATTTTCCATACCTGTAACATAAATAAGAAGTCTTTCGAAGCCCATGCCGAAACCTGAGTGTGTGCAACCACCATATTTACGGAGATTGCAATACCAATCAAGTGATTCAGGTGCAATGCCAAGTTCATTCATACGGCCGATAAGACGGTCATATCTTGTTTCTCTCTGGCTACCACCCATCAATTCACCTGCATCTGGAACAAGCAAGTCAACTGCTGCAACTGTGCTTCCGTCGTCATTCTGATACATATAGAATGCCTTAAATTCCTTTGGCCAGTCATAAACAAAAACAGGAGCATTGAATTTTTTCTCTGTGAGATATTTTTCATGCTCACGAGCAAGGTCTTCCGTATATTCAGGCTTGAATTTGAAGTTTTCAGTAGCATCTGCTTCTTTAAGAATTGTGATTGCATCTTTGAATGGAAGTCTCACAATTTCACTTTCAATAAGCTTTGTCATTCTCTCACGAAGATTGATTCCGTTAAATTTTTCAAGGAATTCAAGTTCTGCAGGACAACGGTCCATAATTGTTTTGAGAATTGATTTAAGGAAATCTTCTTCAACATCCATAAGGTCAAATAAATCTGCAAATGCAATTTCAGGCTCAATCATCCAGAATTCAGCAGCGTGTGTTCTTGTGTTAGAATTTTCTGCTCTGAATGTTGGTCCGAATGTATAAATCTTGCTGAATGCAAGAGCAAATGTTTCGCCCTCTAACTGACCTGTAACAGCAAGAGAAGAATGTTTGCCAAAGAAATCGTCAGCGTAATCTTTCTTGTCGTTATCAAGTGGGTCATAGGTTGTAACTGTGAATGTGTTACCTGCACCCTCAGCATCGTTTGATGTGAGAAGCGGTGTGTGCACATAAACATAACCGTTGTTCTGGAAATATTCGTGAATTGCCATTGATGCAACACTTCTTACCTTAAACACAGCTTGAAAAAGTCTTGTTCTTGGACGAAGATATGCATTTTCTCTCAAGAATTCAAGTGTATGTCTTTTAGGCTGAATTGGATAATCTTCATCACATTCACCCTTGATTTCAACATTGATTGGTGAAATTTCGATTGAACCGTTGTTTTCGTTAACAACAACCTTACCCTCAACTTCGATACAGCAACCAACCTTAACTGTGTTTACAAGACCTTGAAATTCAGGTGATGCGCTATCATAAACTACCTGCAACACATTAAAGATTGTACCATCATAAAAGTCGATAAAGCCCATATTCTTTTGTTTTCTGTGATTTCTAACCCAACCGTTGAGCTTTACAACTTTACCAATGTATTCTTCTTTGTTATTAAACAAATCGCAAATATACATTTTAACTCTCCTCAGATATATTTGTATTTACCGAATAATTATACTATTGTTTATTGTAAAAATCAAGATAAAAAAACAGCAGAGAAAAAATCTCTGCTGTTAATTTTAAATTCAAATTAGAGAGCAACAACTAAAATTCCAAGAACTGCTAATGTTGCAACAACAACTGCTAACCACAAATTGAAGTTTCCGCCTTCAACTTCTACTGGTGTGCCAGTTGTTGGCTGGCTGTTATTGTTATTGTTATTGTTCTGTTGTGGAGCTGGCTGTGTTGGGGCTGGCTGTGTTGGAGCTTCTGTTGGAGCTTCTGTTTCAGGCTCTGTTTCTGGTTCTGTTTCAGGCTCTGTTTCAGGCTCTACTGGAGTTTCGCCACCACCAAAAAGACCACCAACGAGATTGCCGAGCATTCCGCCAATACCTGTAATTGTATCAACGATACCGCCAAGGTCCATTCCGCCACCACCTGTGCCGCCAAGGCCACCGAGAAGACTGTCAAGACCACCTTCCATTGCGCCTAAAAGTCCTTCTAAGTCAACACCAGGAATTTCAGGAATTGTGATTTCTGGAATATCAGGAAGTTCCACACCTGGAATCTCAGGAAGGTCGATACCAGGAATTGTGATTCCGTCACCTGCATTTTCATCCATTTCTGCTTTTTCTTCCCAAGTCATAAGCTCTGGAATTGATGCATCATAATACATAAACTGAGGATATTCAGGATTTGACTCAACTGTACACTTGTCAGCACCTGTAAGAAGCCATACATAGAAATCGCCTGTGCCATCATTCATATCATAAGCGATATGACCAAGGTTCTTGATAAACCATGTTTTTGTAGGATAATCACAAGTTGAAGCATCAACTACGAAATCAGGAGAAATTCTTGGATTATTTGCAAGGAATTCTTCTTTGTTTGCATCAAATTCTGCTTTTTTGTTAGCATAATCTCCGCCATATGTAGCATCTAATGTTTCACCAATATTTGCAACTTTTGCAAAGCTACTTGTATTGATTGTTTCAATAACACCGTCACTATTCCAGTTTGCTGATGGTGTTACAGGAGCGATATATCTGTTATAGTTAGAAACATTGTAATAATTAGCCCCAAACAACTGTACTAAAGCCATATTAGTTGTTGAGCCTGCTACAACGCCTTGATAACGAGCTACTGTAGATTTAAGGTTTGAACCTGCGTTTTCAAGCATATAGCTTTCAGCAGCATCATATTTATCAGCTGGAACAAGGCTCCAGAATGAAGGGATATAACCAAATACAGGGATAAGGATTTCGTTATAAATTCTATCCTTGCCTGCAAGCATAATCTGGTCAGCCATTTCAGCAATTGTTGTTAAAAGGCCAAGTGATGGAATAAGGCTTGAAAGTTCTGGGTTACCAAGAACTTCTTGTTTGATAAGTTCACCCAGTTTTTCACCGTCGATATCTGTGTTGCCTGTGAAAAGCTGGCCCAACATTTCAAGACCATTGAAAGCAGAGTTAGACATAACAACTGTTTCAATTGATGCAAGTTTCTGCATATCAAAAATTGGGCTCAATGTTGAAATATATGTGTTTACAACAGCACCGCCCATGCTTTCTGCACAAAGTGAAACTTTGTCTGAGCCTGTCTTGTCTTTAACCATTTCAATATAAGCATCAAGCTGTTCAGCAACTTCAAATGGGTCTGCTGTCCAGTCATATGTAAAGATATATGATTGGTCATCGCCAAGCTCTTCTGCAAGCATATATGCAAGAGTCTGTTCAGATGATGGAGTAAAGCCAAGGTCTGTATCTGTGTTGATAGGAGCTTTTGAATCAGCAACTTTAACCACATTTGTTCTGTTGCCATTGTTATCATACATAACAGGTGCAAAAATTGTTTTTACTGCTTGTTCCAAAGCATCAATAAGCACGTCAACATTATTTGTGTCTGTAAGGTATGTTGCAAGTTGTGGAAGCACAGGTAAAATACCGCTAACGATATTTCCTGCTGAGAAAATTTCATTTCCTGCGCCATCATAGAGTGTTTCGCCGATACCACGAACCTGAATTACTGGCACTTTGCTATCTGCTTTTGCGTCGCCCAATGCAGCAAATGCAGGAACAAGCATTGTTGTAAGCATAACTGTAACAAGACAAACGCTGATAATTATGTTTCTTTTTTTCATAATATCCCTCCGTTATAATATAACTAGGCATATTTTATCACATTTTTTTGCATATTACAACACATTTTTAACATTTTTTTAAAATATGGAAAATATATTTTTCTCGGCGTTTTTTGGTGAATATTGCCAATCGTCAATATGCTCTCCATCATAATAATATTTAACAGGGTCAGGCTGGTCATTATTGGGGAAGCTGTCAACTATCGAAAGCTTAATTTTCATCTTTTCTGGATTTATGCTCTTTATATAAACACTAGCTAAATCTCCTTCTTGCACATCGCTTGAATATTCAGCAAGACCCGCAAGATTAGGTGCTAATTCAATGAAAACTCCATATTTTTCAATGGAGCGGACTACACCACCAACCGTTTGCCCCGCCTTGAAATTCTGTACATTTTCTTCCCAAGTACCTAATAATTCTTTAAGTGAAAGTGTTACTCTGTTTTTTTCGTCAATATTTTTTACAACAGCTTTGATAACAGTATTCACCGATAATCTCACGCTTGGGTGTGGTATTCTTGAAACGGATATACTATCAATGGGCAAAAGTGCTGAAATTCCACAACCGATATCACAAAACGAGCCGAAAGTTTCATTATGTGTTACTCTTGCATTGATAATGTCACCGGGTGTTAGTTTTTTTATGTATTCTTCAACACATTCTTCTTGAACTGCTCTACGACTAAGAATTGCTGTGCGATTTCCAATTCCATCATCCATAAAATCAATGATTTTGAAGCAGATAGGTTTATTTACCCTTGAAATTATCGCAATATCACGAACACTCCCATCAGAAATACCCATTGCACATTCTTCTCTTGGAATAACACCTTTAATCGCACCTAAATCAACATGAAGATTGTGGTCTCTGTCGCAAAGAGTCGCTTTTGCTTCAAGAATTCGGTCTTCTAAAAAGCAGTCTCGCAATTCGCCGATTGACTCCATTGACTTTTTATTGTGCTTTTTCTCAATCAAAAACCCTTCAGGGTAGTATTTTTTCATATTTATCACCTTTACTTTAAAATTAATATATAAATATGAAACAAAAGAGTGATTAAGAATTAAAAATAGGTATTTTATTTTTATAAAGTTTATGATATTATATAATGTAATATATTTTGAGGTAAATTTTATGGATGTTAGAGTTAATGATATTCTTGAAATGAAAAAGCCACATCCCTGTGGTTGCAAACAGTTTTTAGTGCTTCGTTCAGGTATGGATTTTCGTATCCGCTGCACTAACTGTGAGCGTGAGGTTATGGTGCCACGCGCAAAGATTGAAAAAAATATTAAAAAGATAATCAGGGAGAATGAAAATGTTTGATAAATTGTTAGGTATTGAAGCAAGATTTGATAGTGTTAATGAGCAGTTATGCGACCCTGCAACTGTAAGTGACCAACAACTCTATACAAAACTTATGAAAGAGTTAAAGCAACTTACTCCCATTGTTGAGAAGTTCCGTGAATATAAAAAACACAAAGACACCTTTGAAGAGTCAAAAATGCTCCTCGACGAGGGTGGAATGGATAAAGATTTCAAAGAAATGGTTCAAGAAGAGTTTGAAACTGCAAAAGAAATGCTTGAAGTAACTTGGGAAGAACTTAAAATACTTCTTCTACCCCGTGACCCTAATGATGACAAAAACGTTATTATTGAAATCCGTGGCGGTGCAGGTGGTGAAGAGGCAGCACTTTTCGCAAACTCACTTTTCAGAATGTACACAATGTATGCTGAAGCTCGTGGTTGGAAAATGGAAATTCTTTCAGAAAACCCAACTGAACTTGGTGGTTACAAAGAAGTTATCTTCTCTGTTGACGGTGACGGTGCATATTCTCGCTTCAAGTTTGAAAGTGGTGTTCACAGAGTTCAGCGTGTTCCCGAAACAGAAAGTCAAGGTAGAATTCAAACATCAACTGTTACTGTTGCTGTTCTCCCTGAAGCTGAAGACGTTGACTTTGAACTTAACCCTGCAGAGCTTCAAATTGATGTTTTCCGTTCAAGTGGTGCGGGTGGACAAAAAGTTAACAAGACCTCATCTGCTATCCGTGTTACTCACTTACCAACAGGTATGGTTGTTGAGTGTCAGGACGAACGCAGTCAGCATAAGAATAAAGATAAAGCACTTAAAGTTCTCCGTTCACGTCTTTTAGAAATTGAACAGGCAAAGCACGACGCTGAAATTGCAGGTCAAAGAAAAAGTCAGGTTGGTACTGGCGACAGAAGCGAACGAATCAGAACCTACAACTTCCCACAAGGTCGTGTAAGCGACCACAGAATTGGTCTTACTCTTTATAAAATCGAGCAGATTATGAACGGTGACCTTGATGAGATTATTGATGCACTTATCACAGCAGATACTGCTGAAAAATTAAAGGCGAACGAGTAAAAATTTGTTTGAAAGGATATTTTTATGAAGAAATTTAAAATAAACAAACTAGATAAGTTTGCAATTTCTAAACCGACTACCTTCAAAATCACTTCTACAGCACTTTACTTTTCACTTGCTTTTCTCGTAGTCGCAACTTCTTATTCAACTACGATAGATTCTGACACAATTACTCTTTTTGTTACTCTTATTCTGGTCGCAATAATGTTACTATTCTTTCCTAAATTAGTAGTGAATTCAAAAATAGCTTTGTCAGTTCAACCACAAGACGAGCTTCAAATGAGTGAAGCACTTAGAAGAACAGATTATATTTTGCAAATAATAAATCCGGAGTTTAAAAAAGAATTTCAACAACTTTGTGCCAACAGAATTGCCTATTTAATAAACTTAGGAAATTTTCAACAAGCAAAAGAAGAAAACGAATTATTCCTTCAGCATTTTGGCACAGAAACAAGTCCACTTATATCTGCAGCATTTTTCTATAACAAAGCTGTTCTTAATCTTTATGAAGAAGAATTTGACGAATACCAAGTCAACATAAAGAAATCTTATGAATTCAAAGATTCGGCTAAAGGTTTAGAAAAAATTAACCTTATCAATATTATTGATAACAACTCTCATTTTGTAAATTCATTCTTTACTGATGACCCTAATTTTGAAACCGTCGTTTTAAATGATATGAAATTAGCTGAGCGTATTGGAAAAAGAGCTGTTTTTTCACGATATTTTGCTATTTTCAACTACTATAAAAGACGCGATAATAAAGAAAAAGCAATCCAATATGCAAACGCATTAATTCAAGTAGCAAATGGAAATTTTGAATTATATGATTGCAGAGTAGCAAAGGAATATCTTGAAAATGAATACAGTAGTAATTAACATTACAACTGAATATGACAAGGCACTAGAAGAATCTTCAAAGCTTCTTAAAAACGGTGAAGTTGTGGGAATCCCCACTGAAACCGTTTATGGACTTGCTGCAAATGCTTTTGACGAAGAAGCAGTGAAAAAGATTTTCATTGCAAAGGGACGACCAAGTGATAACCCGCTTATTGTGCATATTGCAAAATTTGAAGATTTAGAGCCACTTGTTGCTGAAATTCCCGAAAAAGTTAAGGTTATGGCAAATAAATTCTGGCCTGCTCCTCTTACTATGATTATGAAAAAGAGTGACAGAGTTTCAAATGTGGTTTCAGGAAATCTCGACACGGTTGCTGTTCGTATGCCAAAAAGTGATTATGCAAGGGCAATAATTGAAAGTTGTGGTTTACCACTTGCTGCACCATCTGCAAATCTTTCAGGTAGTCCAAGCCCCACAAATGCGAAATATGTATTTGACGATATGAATGGCAGAATTCCGCTGATTATTGACGGCGGAAACTGTGAAATTGGTGTTGAATCAACTGTTATTTCATTTGCTGAAGAACCACCAAGACTTCTTCGTCCAGGTGGTGTTACACTTGAAGAAATGACTGAGCTTATTGGTGAAATTGTAGTTGACGATGCTGTGCTCAATAAGTTAGAAGAAGGTGCCGTGGCATCTTCACCGGGTATGAAATATAAGCATTATGCACCGAGTGCAGACATAACGATTATAAAAAGTGATTTTGAAACTTTTAAAAAGCTTTGTGAAAGTGAAGATAACGTTACTGCACTTGTATTCAACGGTGAAGAATTAAATCTTTCTTGTTCTGCAGTTACATATGGTGACAAAAATGACGGTTATAGTCAATCCTCAAGACTTTTTGATGCTCTTCGTGAATTGGACGAAAAGGGTGCTACAAAAGTTTACGCTCGTTGTCCTGATACAAAGGGTATGGGTCTGGCAGTATATAACAGACTCATACGAGCAGCAGGGTTTAAAATCAAGGTGATATAATGAAAATTATCGGTCTTACGGGGCTTACGGGTGCTGGCAAAAGCACCGTTGCACAAAAGTTGATGGCATACGGTTGCTATCACATTGACGCCGACAAGGTTGCCCGTGAAGTTATAAACAACAACGAAAATGTCAAAAATAAATTAAAAGAGCGCTTTGGTGACGATGTAATCAACAACGATGGCACAACAAACCGTCCGTTACTTGCAACTCGTGCTTTTGCAGATGAGCAAAGCACAAATGCTTTAAATGAGATTACTCACCCTGCTGTAACTGAAGAAATTCAATCCATTATCAAAGATATGGCTGAAGTTGGTTATCGTGGCGTTATCATTGATGCTATTGCACTTTTTGAAAGTGGCGAAGACGCACTCTGTGATTTTACTGTTGCAGTTGTTGCACCAAAAGAAATTCGACTTGAACGCATAATGAAAAGGGATAACATCACAGAAGAAAAAGCGCTTGAAAGAATTAATGCACAAAAAGACGAAAGTTATTTCACAAGTCGTGCAGATTTTGTATTGTGGAATTACCCACCATACGACTTAAATGTAGAAATAAAGCCAATAACATTACAAATTGGATTATGACCGAAAGGAGTATATAAATATGGATTTAAATGAAATGAAAAAAGAACTTTTCTATGAGCCTAAGCACGCTATGGAAACAGTTGATGACGCAACAGTAAAGGCTGCTGATGATTTTTGTGAGGGTTATAAAGATTATTTGGACTTTGCAAAAATTGAGCGTGAATCTGTTGAGTTTTTCGTAAAAGAAGCAGAAAGCCGTGGCTATACAGAATTTGACAACACAAAGAAATACAACGCAGGTGATAAGGTTTATTTTAACAACAGAAACAAGGCAATCATTCTTTGCGTTTTCGGTAAAAAGAGCATTGCAGAAGGTGTTAAAATCTCTGCTGCACATATTGACTCACCTCGTCTTGACCTTAAACCAAACCCACTTTATGAAGATTCTAATCTTGCATATTTCAAGACACATTACTATGGTGGAATTAAAAAATATCAATGGACTGCTATTCCGTTAGCACTTCACGGTGTTGTTGTTAAGGCAAACGGTGAAAGTGTAAAAGTAACTATCGGTGAAGATGATGACGACCCACAATTCTGCGTTACTGACCTTCTTCCACATTTGGCACAGGACCAGATGAAGCAGACAATGAGTGAGGGCATTAAGGGTGAACAGCTCAACATCTTAATTGGTAGTCGTCCTTTCTCAAAAGACGAAGGTGCTGACAAGGTTAAACTCAACATCATTAAAATTCTTAACGAAAAATATGGCATCACCGAAGGTGATTTCCTTAGTGCAGAGCTTGAACTTGTACCTGCATTCAAGGCTCGCGACATCGGTTTTGACAGAAGCTTAATCGGTGCTTATGGTCACGATGACAAGGTTTGTGCTTACCCTGCTGCACAAGCAATTTTTGATGTGGAAAGCCCTGAATATACTTGCCTTACAGTTCTTACTGACAAGGAAGAAATCGGTTCTGACGGTAACACAGGTCTTAACTCATCATATATGAAATATTTTATACACGATTTGGCAGTTATGGGTGGAGTTGAGCCTTGGAGAGTGCTTTCAAAGTCAGAATGTCTTTCAGCTGATGTTAACGCTGCATTTGACCCAACATTCCCAGAAGTGAGTGAACGCAAAAACTGTTCATTTGTTAATAACGGTGTTGTTATTACAAAATACACAGGTGCTCGTGGCAAGAGTGGAACATCTGACGCTTCTGCTGAATATATAGGTAAAATTCGCAGAATGCTCAATGCAAACGATGTTGTATGGCAGATTGGTGAGCTTGGCAAGGTTGACGCAGGTGGCGGCGGTACAGTTGCTATGTATGTTGCTAACCTTGACATTGACACAATCGACCTTGGCGTGCCTGTTCTTTCAATGCACGCACCAATGGAAGTTGTTTCAAAACTTGATGTGTATATGGCATATCGTGCATTCAAAGTGTTCTTTGAACAGAAATAAATAAAGTGCAAAGTGCAAAACGCAGAGTTAAAGGCAGAGAAAATCTCTGCCTTTTTTATTTTTGTCGTTCTGCACTTATAAGAGTATCGGTTGTGGTTGTTTGCTTGTTGCAAGCACTTCTTTTACTGTTTCAGGAATATATTTAAAATCTGCCACGATTGAGTTTGGTTTATTAATATGGTCATCTTGTCGCATTGGCACAAAGTAAATATGTTTACTATTCATTAAAGTACCGATATTTCGAGCACTTGTGCCGAGAGCATCATTAGTTGAAACGGCAATAATTACTGGTCTCTGGTTTCTCAAATGCGCCTTTGTCGCAAGAGTTACTGAAGTGTCACTTATCCCATTAGATAGTTTGCCGAGTGTATTACCCGTGCACGGTGCGATAATCAACACATCAAGCAATTCTTTTGGTCCGATTGGCTCTGCTCCACTTATTGTGTATATGATTTTCTCATTGCACATTTCTTCGATTTCTTTATTAAAATCTTCGGCCTTGCCGAAACGAGTATCCGTCGAATATGCCGTGGGTGACATAATTGGGATTACCTTATAACCCTCATCAACCAATTTTTTCATTTGTGGGATTACTTTTTTGAATGTGCAAAAGGAACCACACAAGGCAAACCCCACAGTTTCTTTGCTCATTTTTACTCCTCCTTTTGCAAATGTTCTTGGATTTTTTTGCCTATAATCTCCCCTGCTGTTTTGGGTGTGTATTTACCCGGCAATCCAAACGCTTTAATTACATCAACGCTATATTTTCTGGCTAAATCAAAATTCAAACCATAAGGCGCAGAAGCAAGTTCGATTATTTTTGTGTTTTTATCTATGTTTTTAAGAGTATCTTCAAAAATTATATTCTTTGGCACTGTGTTGATTATCACATCAAAATCGTTAGCACAAGTTGAAAGGTCGGCAATATTCAAAGCCTTGCAACCTTTAATTATTGCATCTTCTCTTTGTGATGGATTGCGGGCAAAGACGGTTATATCGCAAGAAAGAGCCTTTAAAAGTGCAACTGCTTCTTTGCCGACTCTACCATAACCCGTGATGGCATATTTACCTAAAGGCAATGCAAAATCAATGTGTTCAAGCAAGATTTTGAGTGTACCGAAAGCCGTTAAAACTGCGTTTTTCTCTATAAAAGAGTCGTCATAATAATCAACAAAGGGGATTTCTGTCTCTCGAAGTCGCGAGAGCAACTCACCTTTAATTATTCCTCCGAAAACAAGATTTTCACGACCTAAAAATGAAATCAGTCGGTCAATGGACATTTCTCGTTTTGAAAATGGCATTATAATTGTCTGGTCGTTTCGTGTTGCAGGAAGTGGAAGCACCACCAAAGAATCTTCTCGAAGCACACTTTTAAGTTTATCCGTATCATCATCCCAATCAAAAAGCCCATAGGACGAAACATCAAAGCCCTGTGCCACTAAATATTCTTTAAGGTATTTTTGTCTTTTATCTCCACCAACTATTACGATATTTCTCATAAATAATCCCCCTTGCCTACTACTATGTTATGTTTTTTCAAAATTTTGGTGATTAGGGGTTTAATTTTTTATAAAAATACAATATAATAATGGGTGGTGATAAAAATGAACGATATTTCAAAGGTTTTAAAAACTGTAAAAACAATACATTTTATTGGAATTGGTGGTAGTGGTATGTGTCCACTCGCCGAAATTCTTCACAGCAAGGGTTACACCTTACAAGGTTCTGACAATAACGAAAGTTCAATCGTTGAGCGTATTCGCAAAATGGGAATCAAAGTTATGATGGGACAGCGTGCCGAAAATATAGAAGGCGCAGAGATGGTTGTTTATTCTGCTGCTATTTCAAAAGAAAACCCTGAACTTAAAGCAGCACTTGATAGCGGTATTCCAACATTCCAAAGAGCTGAATTATTGGGCGAAGTTTCTCGTCAGTTCACAAATTGCATTGGTATTTGTGGTACTCACGGCAAGACTACTGTTACATCTTTAACTGTGCAGACTATGATTGAAGCTGGTCTTGACCCATCAGCAGTAATCGGCGGCAAATTACCACTCACTAACTCTTATGGTCGAGTTGGTCAAACCGAAACTATTGTTATGGAATCTTGTGAATATCAAGACACATTTTTAAAAATGAGTCCTGATGTTGCAGTTATTCTCAACATTGACGAGGACCACCTTGAATATTTCAAGACAATGGAAAATCTTATTTTAAGTTTTACAAAATTTGCGTCATCTGCTACAAAAGCAATAATTTACAACGGTGATGATGAAAATACCCTTAAAGCCATAAAAGACATTAAGGGCAAAGAGATGATTTCATTTGGTTTTGACAAGAAAAATGACTACTATGCTGAAAATGTAGAAGAATATAAGGGTGCATTTACGAAGTTTGATGTAATGTATAAAGGCGAAAAATTAGGTAGCATTGAACTTTCAATCCCAGGCATTCACAATGTGCTCAATGCTCTTGCTGCTATTGCATCTGCAATTTATTCAGGTGCAAAATTCGAAGATTGTATTAAGGGATTACAGGAATTCAAAGGTGCAGGTCGTCGTTTTGAAGATTTGGGAACATATAATGGCATTGATTTTATTGATGACTATGCCCACCACCCCGCTGAACTCAAAGTTACTCTTGAAGCAGCAATGAAGATGGGATATAACACAGTTTGGGCCGTGTTCCAACCATTCACATATTCAAGAACTGCAATGCATTTTGATGAATTTGTCGATGTGCTTAAAATCCCTGACAGATGTGTTATGACAGAGATTATGGGCTCACGCGAAGTGAATACTTATGACATTTACACTTCACAGTTAGCAGAGAAGATTCCAAATTCTGTTTGGTTTAACACACAAGAAGAAGTTGCAGATTATGTTGTGAAAAATGCAAAAGCAGGTGACCTTGTGCTCACTATGGGTTGTGGTGACATTTATAAATCTGCATTTATGATGATTGAGAGACTTAAAAATGGTACAGTTTAATAATTCTTGGGATATTCTCTTAAAAGACGAATTTCAAAAGCCCTATTATCTCAATTTGAGAAAATTTTTAGTGCAAGAATATAAAACACAGACCATATATCCCAATATGAACGATATATTCAATGCACTTAAATACACAGACTATAAAGATGTTAAAGTTGTGATGCTTGGTCAAGACCCATATCATCAACCAAATCAGGCACATGGACTTTGCTTTTCGGTTAAAAAGGGTGTTAAAGCGCCACCATCTTTACAGAATATGTATAAAGAAATTTATGCTGAATATGGCTATCAAATCCCTGACCACGGCGAGCTTACATATTGGGCAGAGCAAGGTGTATTGATGCTCAATACGGTTTTAACAGTAAGAGAGAGTCAACCTAATTCACACAAAGGAATGGGTTGGGAAGTTTTCACAGACAATATTATTTCTCTTCTTAACCAAAGGCCAGAG
Source organism: uncultured Clostridia bacterium (assembly GCA_937896885.1). GTDB lineage: Bacteria > Bacillota > Clostridia > Oscillospirales > Acutalibacteraceae > Fimenecus. The sequence continues at coordinate 11,005 of CALBNX010000037.1, read as the reverse complement.
CCAATGGTATTTTTGCTTTGGGGTGCAAACGCAAGAGCAAAAAATAAAATCATTACTAACCCAAATCACCTTGTGTTAGAATCGGCACACCCTAGTCCCCTTTCTGCTTATAACGGATTTTTCGGCAATAATCATTTCAAAAAAGCAAATGAATTTTTGAAATCAAAGGGACGCCCTGAAATTGACTGGCAAATAAAATAAAGGACTTATTCGCTTTGAATAAGTCCTTTTCTTTATACATTATAATATTTCTTCATTTTTGCTTTTTTGATTATGTGTGCAATTATGATAATCACAACCAAAATAATCACAGAGAAAAATCCTACATATAATCCCTGTGTATTATTTTCGCCCTTGACCTTCATCCAGAGATTATTCATATATTGCAATGTGTCTGTTGGAAGATTATGGAATGCCTGACTGTTCTCAACAGTTTCAGGATAAACGGCTTCGCTGTCAATGAGTGAATAATCTTCGTTTTCCAAAACTGCTTTGTTAGGTGTTGCATAATAAATATATTCTGCGTTGGCAAGTGCAATTTCAGGCTCTAACATAAAGTTTATAAATGCTTCTGCACCCTTTTTATTCTGTGAGGCACTTGGAATACACATTGCATCATAGAAAGTGTTAACGCCTTCTTCAGGAAATGCAAAACCTAAATCAGGGTTATTTTCAACCATCAATTCATAGTCCCCTGCATAGTAAGTAGCAAATGCATATTCGCCACTTTCCATCTTAATAAAGACTTCGTCCATTACATATTCGGGTTTAACCTTTTGACGTTGTTCTAATAAAAGTTCTGCTGCTTTATCCCAATCTTCCTTGTTTGTTGTATTAATGCTTTGCCCCAACACAAACTGCGCGATAGCAAAAGAATCTCGTGGGTTATTAAACATTAAAACTTTACCTTGATATTGTTCATCCCAAAGCACTTTCCAGCTCGTTGGTGCTTCTTTTACAAAATTCTTATTATAAATAAGAATTGTTGTTCCCACATTATAAATTACACCATAATCTTTAATTCCGTTTTCAATTAAATTGCCATATTTCTCATTATCGAAATATTTATCAAAGTTTGGAATATTATTATAGTCAAGTGGCAAGAGCATATCTTCTGAAATAAGGCGCTCAACCATATAGTCCGACGGGATAATTATATCGTAACTTACGCCACCACCAGAGAGCTTTGAATACATATTCTCATTTGACTCAAATGTTGTGTAGTTAACATCGCAACCTGTAAGGCGCTCAAATTCGCTGATAACATCAACTTCTTCGTCATCAATATATTCGCCCCAGTTATAAACATTGAGCACTGTGCCCTGAAGACCAAGATTTTTATAGTATTCTATTGTGTCAGCTGAAAAGATTTCATCCTCTGCAAAAGTTGGGATAACAAAAGCAGAAATCAACACAAGAAAAGAAATTGTCAAAGAGAGAAGTTTTTTCATTCGTTACCCTCCCTTTGTTTTTTTCTCTGTTTCTTATCAGAGCGTGACTGTGCCACATTCATAAGAATCAAGAGAACAAACATTGCACCAAAAATGAGAGTTGAAAGAGCATACATATCCGGTTTAACTCTCTTCTTTGTCATTGAGAAAATATGAATAGGCAAAGTCTGAAAATCAGGTCCGTTTGTAAAATAACTAATAATGAAATCATCAAGTGACAATGTAAATGCCATAATCGCACCTGAAATAATACCCGGCAAAATTGCAGGGAAAACCACTTTGAAGAATGCTTTGACAGGGTGGCAACCCAAGTCTTGAGCTGCTTCAAAAATTCTGTTATCAGTCTGTTTGAGTTTTGGTAATATAGAAAGAATTACATAGGGCAACTGGAATGTTACGTGAGCAATTAAAATAGTCCAGAAGCCAAGAACATCTTTTCTGTTGAACATTACACCTGCGAAAACGAACAAGAGCATCATTGAGATACCTGTAACGATTTCAGGGTTCATCATAGGAATATTTGTAACTGTCATTACTGATGACTTAACAAATTTATTGCGCATTGCATTAATTCCCACACTTGCCATTGTGCCCAATACTGTTGCGATTGTTGCTGAAATCACCGCTAACACAACTGTATTTTTGAGAGCATCCATTGTAGCTTTGTCGTGGAAAAGTTTTTCATACCATTGAAGTGAGAATCCTTCAAAGATGTATGTGCTTTCTGTTCCGTTGAATGAAAACACCATCATAACAACCATCGGTGCATAAAGGAACACGAAAACGAGCGCTAAATAAAACTTTGATAATGGAGAAGTCTTTGTCATATAAGCACACCTCCGTCATCATCACTATCTGTGAAATAATTAAGCACACCAAGACAGATTAAAATCATAACCATAAGCACAAGTGAAAGCGCTGCACCCAAGTTATAGTTATAAGCAGTCTGGAACTGACCTTCGATAACATCACCAATAAGTGTAATCTGTCCACCGCCCAATTTTTGAGTGATATAGAATGTGCTGACACTTGGCACGAACACCATTGTGACACCACTTGCAATTCCAGGAACAGATAATGGGAATATAACTTTTCTAAGACAATACCACTTATTACAGCCCAAATCCTGTGCTGCTTCAACAAGAGAATTATCCATTTTTGAAAGTGATGTATAAAGTGGCAAAATCATATATGGCAAGAAATTATAGACCATACCCAAGACTACTGCGCCACCTGTGTTGAGCATTTTAAGTGGCTCAATTCCAAAGATACCTAAAAAGCTATTTATTACACCTGACTCGCCCAAAATTGTAATCCAAGAATAAGTACGAATAAGGAAACTCATCCACATTGGCAACATTATAAGCATTGTTGCAACTCGTTGGAATGACGCCTTTGTCTGTGCTAAAAAGTATGCAAAAGGATAAGCAATGATAAGACTTATCACCGTTGCAATTGCACCATAACTGATTGAGAGAATAAAGGTGCTGGTGTAGTCACCGATTTGCGCAATATTAGAGAGTGTGAATGCGCCCGTTGTGTCGGTGAATGCATAGTATATAACCATAATCAGTGGTGCTACTATGAAAAGTACCGACCAGAGCATATATGGTGCATTGAGAAGTTTTTGTGCAAGAGAAGATTTTTTCACAGTAATCACCACCTTTTCTAAAGATTAAAAATTAAGCTTCTGAAAGCTCGTCAAACTCATCACTGAATGAGCTATAGTCACCATAAAGACCTGAATATTGTGATTTTTTCATAATGTGCATTTCATCAGGGTCAATTGAAATGCCAATTACATCGCCAACTTCACTCTTTTCTGTTGTCTGAATCATCCATTTAAAATTATCAATATCAACAATAATTTCATAATGAACACCTTTAAATGTTACTGATGTAACTGTGCCTTGAAGCATACCTTCTTCTGCTGGCACAACATCAATATCTTCAGGACGTATTACCACGTCAACGGGCTCATTTTTCTTAAAGCCTTTGTCAACGCATTGGAATTTAATATTGTTAAATTCAACTGTGAAGTCTTCTTTCATAATGCCGTCAAGAATGTTACTTTCACCGATAAAGTCTGCAACAAAAGCATTTTTGGGTTCGTTATAAATATCAAGTGGTGTGCCAATCTGTTGAATTTCGCCACCATTCATAACAACAACTGTGTCAGACATTGAAAGTGCTTCTTCTTGGTCATGTGTAACATAAATAAAGGTTATGCCCAATTTCTGCTGAATGTTTTTAAGTTCAATCTGCATATCCTTGCGAAGCTTCAAGTCAAGAGCACCAAGTGGCTCGTCAAGAAGCACAACTCTCGGATTAACTGCAAGTGCACGGGCAATGGCAACACGCTGTTGCTGACCACCTGAAAGAGAGTCAATTCGTCTGTTGCCGAAACCTTTAAGGTTAACGAGAGTCAACATTTCGCTGACTTTGGCCTTAATATCGTCTTCTTTCCATTTTTTAAGGCGAAGACCAAATGCAATATTTTCATAAACATTCAAATGTGGAAAAAGTGCATAACGCTGAAAAATGGTGTTAACCTGACGCTTATATGCAGGAACACCATTGATATTTTTACCTTCAAAAATAACGTCCCCACTATCCTGTTGTAAAAAGCCCGCAATTATGCGCAAAGTTGTTGTTTTGCCACAACCCGAAGGACCGAGAAAAGTGATAAACTCACCGTCACGGATGTAGAGATTGATATTATTGAGAATTTTTTGATTGTCAAAGCTTACGCTGATGTTTTTGAGGTCGATAATAACTGGATTGTTTTTCAATTATGCAGCCCCTTTCCAACCGATAGGTATAGTTGGCACAATTTTAAAAACTGTGCCTATTTGGTATGAGATAAATATAAATAAAAATTCGCAAAAAGTCAATGATTTTGACAAAATTCCTTAATTTTTTTACTAAGGTGAAAAGAGCCGAACCAAATACGGTTTTTGATGGCATCTTTTCGCCTATTCTTCGTTAAAAATCTTGTAATACTGACGCAAATCAAGGGCGAAAAAGTGAAAATTCGCTGAAGGTCTGTATTTATGGCGTGTTTGGTTCGACTCTTCTCACCTTAATAATTTCTGACAATTTGTCAGGATGTCTTGTTGTGATATTATCAGGTCCAAAGGTCAGAATTTTATACATATTATATTCGCTATCAACTGTCCAAATTGACACTAATAATCCATTTTTGTGAAAAACTTCAACAAGTTCTTTTGATGCTGATTTATAATTAAAGTTTATGCCGATTGCCCCTGCATTTTTCACTTTTTCCACTAATGACTGCAAATATTCTGTGTCAGTGTTTTTAGATTTAGCAACATCCACATTAAGATAATATTTCATTTCAGGACTATCTTTTTTGACAGTCTCAACAAATTCATCTTTAACACCTGTATAGAAGATTCTATCTTCAACACTATTTTCTTTTGCCATCGGATAAACCTTCTCGAGTGCATCAACTGTTTTTATATCAACATTTGCTTTTGCATCTTTGAACATACGAAAATATGCGAAGGCTTCTTCTAAAGTTACCTCGCCACCCACGGGTTCATCGTGAGCCAGCACGGGCTCACCTTTTTCGTTAAAATATAAGTCAAACTCAACAATTTGCGCACCATTTTCAATACCCATTTTAATTGATTCAAGTGAGTTTTCTTCTGTGCCCATACAACCTGTGTGTGCTGTAATTGTAAAGCCTTCGGGAAGATGCAACTCTGTGTTTTTATATTCATTCAATTTCATTGTTCTCACCCCGAAGAATATTGTTGTACTTATAATTGCTAATACTAGAATAATTACGATTGGTATTATAATTTTTTTCACACATTTCACTTCCCTTATGAATTACATTTTAATCTTATTTAACCTATAAATCAAGTTTTTATTGATTTATTTTGTGTGCAAGTATATAATTGTTTTGATATAGGTCAAGGATGTCGGGGAATCAGGTTAGAATCCTGAACGAGTCCGTCGCCGTAAGCAGATGAGTGATTTTCATGCTTTTGCCACAAAAAGTAAAGTCATTGGGGAATCCCGAGAAGACGAAAGCCACATTTTAGTCTGCAAGTCGGAATACCCGGTCTTTAAGTTATCGTTGTCGCGAAAACCGATATAGCGATAAGCCGTGTATCAAAAAATTAAATATTAAGGAGATTACAGTTATGAAAAATGTAATGCAATCAAAAACATTGCTGTCTGTTCTCTCGCTGGTGCTTATTGTGGCTATGGCATTCTCTTTCTCAGCGTGTGGAAACGATAGTGACACAAACAACGATGAAAGCAAAGAAAAATCTTTTGTTTTCAAGGTTGTTGACCTTGACGGAAGTGAAAAAATCTTTAACATCAAAACAGAAGCCAAAACAGTTGGCGAAGCGCTTTTAGCTGAAAAACTCATTTCAGGCGAAGCAGGTCAATATGGTCTTATGGTTGATACCGTAAACGGTATTAAATATGACTATAACGCTGACGGTGCATATTGGGCATTCTATGTGAATGGTGAATATGCAATGAGTGGTGTTGACTTAACCGAAATCGACGAAACTGCAACATACTCATTCGTAGCAACAAAGGCATAATATGAGAAGTGAAAAATATAAAAAATTAGTTGATATTTTGGTCTTCACAATGTTGGGAGTAATAATGTTGCTCTCAAAGTTATTAATGGAAGCTTTACCCAATTTTCATTTATTGGGAACTCTAATCACCGCATATACAATAGTATATCGCAAATACGCATTAAAGCCTATCTATATATTTGTTCTCTTATCAGGAATAGTTTTTGGATTCGGCGCGTGGTGGTTTGCTTATTTATATATCTGGGCAATTCTTTGGGGTATGATTATGCTATTACCAAAGAATATGAAACCAAAAATTGCAGTACCTATTTATATGATTGTTTCTGGACTTCACGGGCTTTTATATGGCACGCTTTATGCGCCTGCGCAAGCAATTATATTTGGATATGATTTTAAAACTATGATTGCTTGGATTGTTGCAGGCTTCCCATTTGATATTATGCATTGTATCGGCAATGTAGTGTTGGGAATCCTTATTCTACCCATTGCCACAGCGCTCAGAAAATTTCATAAGTATTAAAAAAGACCGATTAGGGAAAATCTCTAATCGGTTTTTCATTTTGTTCGACAAATTAGTGTTTGTAGGGATAGTTAATATGATAAGCGTAGGGCGGGGTCTTGACCCCGCCCTACTGCTATTTAATTAAAAACTATTGTGTCATCCATATACAAATCAAGTGCTATTGCATCAAAGCCGTCGATTGCACCGTCTTGCGTCATATCACCTGCATAGAATTTTGCAGTTGCATCGTCAACCTTATGAGTTGTTGCACAGACTTGAGTGATTTTATTATAATCAGTTGTATTGGTTGCATTTGAAGCATCAATATCCCCACGCATAGCAACAAGATATGTCTTTGTTGTTGTGCCGTCAGTTACAGTAAGTGTTGATGTTGTAGTGCCTGTGCCGTTTCTGGTAGTATCAAAATCGGTATCCAAAACATAAATATCGGGGTCAACAAAGTTTCTATAGTAATTGGTAACGCCTTTACCAACCATTATAACTCCACGAGTCTTATCGAAATTAACATCAGATGCATTAGGTCCCAAAAGACCTACACCATAAGTATCATTTGAAAGTATGGGATATACAAGCGCTGTATTTGCATTACTAAATATCTTACCTGTTGGAATGTGAATAGTGGAATCTGCCACTGTTGAATTACCAAAGAATGGTGCTTTTGTGCCACTTCCAACAATAAAATAACTGTAATATGTCCCACTTGTCTGGTCATCCCAGGTGGAATCAAGTGTGTACCACTCATTATCTTCCATCTGCACCATATTCCATTTATGCGCGCCACCATCACCTGTACCAACTACGGTTATACAAGGAATACCTTCACGGTCACAAAGAAGCTTGAATGCCTCTGCATAACCTTCACAAACACAAACACCTGTTATGAGCGCACCATAAGCATCATAAATATTTGACTCTGAAATTGTATTGTCATAAACAATGTTATTTGCAAGAAAGTCGTGAATAGATTTTAACTTCTCGTGACGGCTTATGCCATTAACTTTAATTGTATCTAATTTTTCAACAACAGAGTTATATTTGGCTTTAACATCGTTGAAATCTGAAAAATGGTCTGTATCAATATTAATATTGATAGTCAGCGCTGTAATTGTATATATATAAGTGCCACTACTGTACTTTCTTGAACCACCATATGAAATTCCAAATCCTGATGACCAGAAGAACAGGGGATTATCTTCAATTAATGCAGACATTGCCAGCATAATATCTTGCATTGCATTGTTCTGTGCATTCGTTTTTGATGTTGAAGACGTGCCTGTACCAGTAATGGTGACATTAGCCAAATCTATATTGATTTGCTCAACTGCACCTGCAGTCCAAATTTGATTATATATTTCTTTTTGATTTGATGTTAACTGATTGTAAAAATATTTTGAAGTATCAACCTGTGCACCAGTGCTATAAAACTTGTTAATATTAGTATTGAGTTCTGCTTCTAATTTAACATTTGGTGAAAACTGAATCATTGAAACAGGTTCTACTGTTGTTAACTCTTCATCAGAAACAGCAAAAGTCATAACAGGCATTGCGCCTATAAAAAGGCAAAGTGCCATTATGACTGACAGCACTTTAAAAACTGTTATTTTCATAACGACACCTCTTTTTTAACCTTATTTCTTATCAAGGAAGTTTGAAAGTTCTTCCATAAATGCGTTTACATCTTTGAACTGCTTATAAACTGATGCGAAACGAACATAAGCAACCTGGTCGATTTCTTTAAGCTGCTCCATAACAAGTTCACCAACATGAACAGATGTTACTTCACGGTCGAGAGAATTCTGCAAAGTTGATTCGATTTCGCTGACTGCTCTTTCGATAGTTTCCATTGAAACAGGACGCTTTTCACAAGCTGTGAGCATACCCTTAATGAGTTTTTGTCTATCGAAAACTTCACGTGTTTTGTCTTTCTTAACAACAACAATCGGAACACTTTCGATAATTTCGTAAGTAGTAAATCTCTTTGTGCATTTAATACATTCACGACGACGACGGATTCTCTCACCTTCGTCGGTTGGACGTGAGTCGATAACTTTGCTTTCTTCAAATCCACAGAATGGACATCTCATAAAAACACTTCCTATATTTTACTATATATAGTATTTTAACATATAAAAAGGCACAAAGTAAAGGGGTTAAAGCAATTTTTTCAGTTCATTTAGTGCAAAAGTCAGTTCTTTGTCACTTTCATAGCCGTTTTCATAAAGCTCAAGTATATAGTCACCCTTATAACTACAACTTTTCATAAGGTCAAAGAACTTTTTAAAGTCAAATGTTCCGTTTTTGCAAGGTACAAAGCAATCTTTTTCGCTGTTATGGTCACTTATGTGAATATGACGGATATATTTATGCAGTTTCTTTGCAAAATCAAACGGATTTTCACATGTTCTCACAGATTGCTTTATGTCAAAAACCATATTGAAATCGTCACCGATATATTCGCCCATTCGAAGAAGAAAATCAGGGCTTTCACTTCGATAATGCACAACATTTTCTTGACAGACTTTAAGTCCTTCTGCTTTGCCCATAAGGGTTAATTCACCAAAACGCTCAAAATATTCTTCATCAGAAATACTGCCTGGTTTCTTTATGCCGTGCATAACAAGAATTTCTGCGCCAAGAGTGTGCATAACATCAAAATGTCGCTTAAATGAAGTTTCTTTTGCTTCATAATATCTTCTGTTGTACGAACTGAAAAGATGAAACGACTCTGTAAAAGACCCCATTGTGTGCACAGATGCTACTCGCACACCATAGGACTTACAAATTTGTGCCATATTCTTTACGAAATCAGGTTGAAACTCTGAATCGGCATTCATAAATATTTCAATTGTTTTTGCCCCTGTTTCACACGCTCTTATCACAGATTTCTCTGTTTCAAGCGGATAAAAACAAGCTGAAGATAAACCGATATCCATAATTTTTTCCTATCTTTTTGTTACCTTTAATGAAACTGATTGTGTTTGCATTCCGCCACCAGTTAAAAGTCCACGATTAATGCCACAATCTGCAAAATCACGGCCACGGCTGATGATAATATAGTTTTCATCTGCAAGACGATTGTTTGTGGGGTCAACACCGTGCCAGTTACCATTATGATAAACCTCAACCCAAGCGTGAGTTTCACCTTCACCCACCATCATACCAACAACATAACGGCAAGGCACACCTGCACGGCGTAAAAGTGCCAAGAGAATGTGAGAATAATCCTGACAAACTCCAGCGCCGTTCAAAAGTGCTTCTTCTGCTGTTGTGATTACACTTGTTGAGCCTGTTTTATAAACAATATTTGCACGGATTGCACGAGTAAATTTGAGTGCTGTGTCAACTGCATCATTGGTTATGCCCACTTGAATGCGCTCAAACATTCTATTAAGCTCTGCACCACATTTTGTGAAGTGTGTCGGATATTTATAAACTGGGTTCAAATCAGTTTCAGGTGTTATGTGTGCACCTGTTGTTACTGTGCCCGTAACATCAACTGTAAATTCATTGTGCATTGTAACAATTCTGTCAGTTACTAAAATATTGCCAAAGCCATCTTTTGAATAAGTCAGCTCATTTTCAGGAAAAACTGTCACTTTTATATCTTCAATATGCTGACTCTCACATTCTAATGGAATTAAGCGAAGCGTGTAGCAATGTTTGATTGCAGGCATTGAGAATTTAATTGACATATTATAAGAAAAATCTAAAACTGCCATATCACATCACCCCTGTTACAAAAAGCTGACACAACTCATTTTGAATTGAGATTTTATATGGTGCATAATCGTCTTCTTCTAAAATCATTCGAGTAAGACGCTCTATTGCACCCACATTACAGTCAATTCCCACCTTGTAAAGACGGTTAAGCATAATTGAGAACTCTTTTCTTAAAAGTTCAATAGGATAATCAAGTCTTGTATATAAATCAAGACGCTCAATACTTCTGCCAAATTTCAAAATATTTCTTGAAACTTCTGCCTCGATATTATCGTCAGCACTACCCCAGAATGCAAAAATCCAGTCTGTTACTTCTTGCACTTTGAGAAGTGGTGCATTACTGCTACTGCTCTTTTCCATAACATCAACTGCAAGCTGAAGATATGCCAAGGTTTCTGAACTGATTGTGTTTCTCATTTCAACTGCATTGTCGTATGCGTGCAAAAGAGAAGAATAGATTGACGCAGGGTCGTTTGAGTCAAATAAAAACGAACTGATAAATTCCTGACGGCATGAATAATTATTTGCAATTCCCAGTCTGCGACAGAAATTGATATATTCTTCGTCATTTATATCAATCATAATATCATAGCACTCTGTAAAGGCTTTAAGAGTTGTGAAAACTCTCTCAACATAACGACCAAGCCAGAAAAGATTATCACTTGATTTTATCGAGATAACACCCATGTGTCTTTAAAGCCTCCTCCCTGTGAAGAATTAAC
>CALBNX010000036.1 GCA_937896885.1 uncultured Clostridia bacterium | reverse complement strand
GTGAATACAATGTTGTGTTCTCAGGAATGTTGTATGTGTGTTCTGTATCGTTGAAGGATGAGATAACTTCTTCTTTTTCGTCAGTCGAAATCATTTCGATTTCATTAATGTTTTTATCATAGTTTTCAAGAGCTTTTTCTGCTAGTGTAACTATAGATTTCAACATAATCTCAATTTCCTGCTTGTCGAACATAGCGGTTCTGTAACGAATTTTGAGGTTGTGGTTTTCACCATTGAATTGGTGCAAGTGAATTTCTAACGGAAGTGAAAGATAATTGCTATATCTAAAAACAAACTGATATTCATCATTTTTATCAAATTCTTGATAATTAAAAGCAACATCAAAGAGATTGTTTTGCTCCTTGCCATTTTCTTTGAGCAATTCTTTTATATCATTCTGTGTAAATTTTTGATGTCTGAACAAATTGAGTTGAAAATCTTCGATTTGTTTTGCATTTTCTAAAAAAGTGTCGGCTGAAAGGTTTACAATTAACGGCAAAAGATGCATATAAAGTCCAACTGTGTTGAACTCTAATGCAGAAGTTCTGTTGAGGACGGGAGTACCGATGGTAAGTTTTTGAGTTTCATACTTTCGAGATAAATAAATTGACAAAACTGTATTGAAAAATGTTGTAATTGAAATATCATTGATTGCACAGAAGTCTTTGATATTATTAATCAGTTCTGATGAAATATTGTGATTTGATTCTGATGAGGAGAAATCTAATGATTTTGTAGATGCTGGAACAATATTGCAATCAGGTTGAATTGAAAATTCTTTGAGCCAAAATTCTTGAGATTTTGCATAACGACGAGATTGCTTGTGCTTTTCTTCAGCTTCAACATAATCGGCATATTTTTGTACTTCAGGTGCGAAGTTTTCATCTTTTAAAAACTCGTTCACATGAGAAGCCATAGCTATTGCACTAAAACCATCAATAACAATATGGTGAGCGTTAATCATAAAGCCCGAAGTTGTTGGTGTCTGAAAGACTGCACAGTTAACCAAAAGCCCATAACGGTCGATGGGCTCGTTAAGAAAATCTTGAGCTTTTTGCATAAGCTCTTCTTCAGTTTCAACTTGCCAAAAACGATAATTTATATATTCATGTTCTCTAACATCAGCAACAATGCCATCGTCTGTTTCAACAAGTTTTACGCGAAGACTATCATGAGTTTCAACAAGTTTGTTATAAGCGTTATTAATTTCCTCATAGGAATATATTTTTGGAAACGTTTCCATAACACCCTGATTCCAGATTTGACTGTCCAGAGTGAAATTTTTATTGTAAAAATTCTTTTGTGAAGATGTGAGTTTAAACTTCATTTTGTTTGCTCCTTGCAGATTGGCTTTTATGCGAATAATTTTCTTATTATAAAATTAAATATACATAGATTATTATATATATTATTATACATTATGTCAAGAATTTCGACGCAATTCGAAGTTGGTAAATGTTACGATATTTGTTGAAAAAAGAATGGCTTTTCGTACTTTATCAATGTGTACTATTGTTTTTAAAAGAATGGTGTGATATAATTAATCAATTGTTTTTGAAACTAAAGTATAGAAGTGATTTGTATTTAAGAGGTGATTTGCTAAATGGAAAGAAAGCGCAATATCTGGAGTGATAATCATGCTCCCGAAAATTTCAGAGACGAATATCCTGAATTTTCAATGGTTTCACTTTTAAAAGAAACTGCAGAAAAGTATCCTGATTATTATGCTCTTAATTTTAATAACAAAAAAATAACATTTTCACAAATGATTGCAACAATTGAAACTGTTGCGCAGGCATTGATTTCAAGTGGAGTTAAAAAAGGTGATTTTGTATCTGTTGTTGCTCCAAACACACCGCAAGCATTGATTTCTGTTTACGCAATCAATCGAATGGGTGCGATTGCAAATATGATTCACCCTTTGCTTTCTGCAAACGAAATCAAAAAGTTTGTTGAGCATGTTGATAGCAAGGCGATTATCACTTTTGATATGCTTTATCCAAAACTTGCCGATGTAGAATGGGAAACTACAGAAAAACCTGTTATCGTGCTTGCAAGAATAGCTGATGCTCTTCCCATTTATCTCAAACCGCTTTATTTGCTCAAAAACAAGTTGGATTTGGATTTTAATTCAAATCATAACATCATTTATTGGAATGATTTTTTAAAGTGTGGCAAACAAAGAAAAGAAGAATTACCCGTTGATGACGGCAAAGGCGATGATATTGCAGCAATTCTTTATAGCGGAGGTACAACGGGCATTCCTAAAGGCGCAATGATTCATAATCGTGCATTTAACTGTATGGCTGTTCAGGCAGAAGAAATTAAACGTGATAACACAAAAGATGCTGCGGGGAAAAAAGCACTTGCATTGATGCCTGTTTTCCACGGCTTTGGACTTGCTATGTGTATGCATACAATGCTTTATTTCGGCATGCAAGTATTTCTTGTTCCAAAATTTGATTTTAAAGCTTGCACAAAACTTATTTTCAAAAATAAAATTAATCACGTTTATGCTGTACCTGCTTTGTTTGAAGCACTCTCGCGTTCAGAAGAAATTGAAAAGCAAGATTTGTCATTTCTTGAAATGGTTGCGTTTTCAGGTGACAAAATGAGTGACAAACTTCATAAGAGAATGAATAAATATCTCAAAAATGGTGGTTCATCAGAACAGATGACAGAAGCTTATGGGCTTACAGAATGTCTTTCAGCTGCTTGCATAAGTCCGTTTTTTGGCCACAAATATGGCAGCACTGGTTTGCCTCTTCCTGACAATAAAATTAAAATATGTGAGTTTGGTACTCATAAGGAATTGCCTCGTGGCGAAGATGGTGAAATATGTATCACGGGCCCGACACTTATGAAAGGCTATTATAAAAACGAAGTTGAAACCAAACTTGCATTGCAAATACATGAAGATGGTGAAATATGGCTTCACACCGGGGATATCGGTTGTATGGATGAAGATGGGTATTTATACTACCGCTTAAGACATTGCAAAATGATTATTTCAGCTGGATATAATATCTATCCTACACAAATTGAAGAAGTAATTAATGGTTGTAACGGTGTTGCAGCAAGTTGTGTAGTTGGCATTGAAGACCGTAGTGTAGGTCAACGTGTAGTTGCTGTTGTCCAACCTATGAGTATGAACGCTGACCTTGATGCACTTCGTGACCGAATTTTAGATGCTTGTAAAAAGAATATTGCAGAGTATGCTATGCCCAGAGAGGTAGTTTTCAAAGAAGAAATACCAAGAACAAGAATGAATAAAATTGATTTTAAAAAGCTTACAGCAGATATGAACGAAAAAAAGAGGTAAAACTATGATTAAGAGAATTGAAAAAGTATTTTCAGAAGTGACAGGTCGTGATGATTTGAATTTTACTGAAAAGACAAGACTTGACAAAAATTTTGATTTCACATCATTAAGCTTCATCCAACTTATTTGTGGTCTTGAGGATGAATTTGATATTGATATTCCAAATTCGGCAGTAAAGAAAATAAAAACTGTTGGAGATGTTGTAAAATTTCTTGAAAAAAACATATAAGTTTATTTGAATGTAGGGGTGCATGAATGTATATCACAGTGTTAAAAAGTAAAATTCATCGTGCTACTGTAACTCAGTCGGATTTGAATTATGTGGGTAGCATCACAATTGATAAAGCATTGATGGATGCAGCAGGCTTGCTTGAATATGAAAAAGTGCAAATAGCCGATATCGATAACGGAAACCGGTTTGAAACATACATAATTGCAGGCGAAGAAAACAGTGGTTGTATTTGTCTTAATGGTGCAGCGGCAAAGTGTGTTGAGATAGGCGATAAGGTTATTATTATGGCTTATGCTCAAATGACACTTGAAGAAAATGAAAATCATTATCCAAAAGTTGTTTTCGTTAATGATAAAAACGAGATTTCTGAAGTTGCAAACTATGAAAAACATGGTGAAATAAAATAATTTTAAATCCACTTGCTTTGCAGGTGGATTTTTTTACATTTTTAGAAATTTCTTGAAACAGTTTTGAGTTTTTGATACTCTTATATTGTGAAAGGGTAAATTTTACAAAGCGATTTGTAAAAGTGAGGTGTAAAAATGAAAAAAGAAATGAAAAGGCTTGTTCAGTCTGCAATATCAGGAGATAAAGATGCATTCGGCACTCTTTATGAGATATACTCTGTCGATATGTATCGTTTTTCATTGAGTATGTGCAAAAATCCCTTTGATGCGCAAGATGTTGTGCAAGAAACGGTTTTATCTGTTTTCAAGAGTATTCATGGATTGAAAAATCCCGAGAAATTCAAATCATATCTTTTTTCATCTCTTTCAAATACTTGCAAAAGAAAGCTTTCGGAAAATTATCATATAGTCGAGTTCCAAGATGAAGGCTATGTGGACAGCGAAATTGAATTTTCAATTCCTGTCCGCGAAGCATTGTCAAAGCTCGACGAAGAATCAAGACAGATTTTAATGCTGTCAATAGTAGGTGGATTCAAGTCCCGAGAAATCGGTGAAATGCTTGATATATCTGCGAATACAGTCAGAACAAAACAAAAAAGAGCATTAGAAAAAATGAGAGAGGAGTTAAGCTTATGAACAACAAAATAAAGAACGCATTGAATGAAAAAATGCAAGTGAAACTTCCAAAAGAACTAGAAAAAGACAGTGTTCTCGATATGCTTGAAAGAACAGAAAATACAGTTAAAACAACAGAAGAAACATACAAACCACATCATGCTAGAAAAATTGTACCCCTTGCAGCATCTCTTGCGTTGGTAATTGGTTTGTTGAGTATTTTCGGTAACGGAAATTTCAATAAAAAAGTTAATAATGAGACTGGTGACATAACAGAGGTTGTGCAATATCAGTCCTATGATAAAATATACGGCAAGTTTGACACTCTTCACAAAGAAGCAGAAAAAGTGAAATTGCAAAACGGAGTTTACAATTTATTCTATGGTAATGCGGAGTCAGCAGATGATATGGCTGAAAATTCTAGTAGCACTTTAACGGGTGGTGTTGTGAACGAAAGTATGAATGAGGGTGTTATGACTGATACTACCGCTAAACCAGGCGCAAGTGTTGGCAACACAACGGACGATTCAGATACTAACAGAAATCATGGCACAACAAACACTCAAGAGCAAGATGTTGACGAGGGTGACCTCATTAAAACTGACGGCAAATATCTCTATGTAACCAGACGCAACAATTCAATAGTTTCTATCGTTGATATTCAGGATAATAAGTTGGAAAAAGTATCACAAATTGAGATTAAAACTGATGAGGATATCCAAGAAATTTATCTCAATGGTAAAACTCTTATAATTGTTGGTACTGCTTATGATTTCACACAGGACGGAACAAAAGAAAACACAACTTCGGGCGCAAGACTTTATGGTGCGGACATAGCTTATGGAATAGGCAATTTGTTCGTTAAGGTTTATGATATCAACAACATAAAAGAGCCAAAACTTGTGACAGAATATTCGCAACAGGGTCAATATGAAAATTCACGAATGATTGGAACAAAGCTTTATTGTGTAAGCACTTATTTTGTGAATGTTGCAAGGGATGATTATAAAGATTATTGTATTCCAGAAACCACAATAAACGGCGTTTGTGAGCCTGTTCCGGCAGGATGCATTTCTATAATCGAAGACAGCAAATCATCAACCTATGCGGTGATTACAACTCTTGATATTTCAACGGATAAAGCCCCTGAAAGCGAAGCGATTTTAGGCAACTGCGACAATCTTTATGCATCTTCACAAGGTATGTTTTTAAGTGAAAATGATTGGAGCGAAAAATCAGAATTCACTAAAATTTATCGTTTTGAATACACAGAAACAGGCGTTGAATATAAGTGTATGGGCAAGGTGCCGGGTTATATCAAAAACCAGTTTGCAATGAGTTATGACGGTGAATATTTTAAGATTGCAACAACAAAAAATAATGCAAATGTTGATGGCGACGCAATTTGGATGTCTATTGACGGCAGAACAAATAATCTTTATATTCTCAACAACCAAATGCAGATTGTTGGCAAAGTTGAAGACCTTGCAAAAGGTGAATCAATCCAATCTGTTCGATATATCGGCAAAACAGCTTATGTTGTAACTTTCAGACAGACTGACCCGTTGTTTGTAATTGATTTAAGTGACCCCGCAAACCCAACAGTGAAAGGTGAACTTAAAATTACAGGCTTTTCAGAATATCTTCACCCAATTACAAGCACACTTTTAGTGGGCGTTGGTCAGGACGGCACAGAATCAGGCACAAATGGTGATTGCAAGATTTCTCTCTTTGATGTGAGTGACCCTAATAAGCCATTTGAAGCATCAAAGGTTACAGTGGCAAATGGTAGCGCAAATGTGCATAGTCCTGTAGCATATAACCACAAATGCTTTGTAAAACTTTCTGAAAATGAGTTTGCAGTACCCTTTATGGTTTACACGCATTTATCAGTATCTCATAGCAAACCACAGAACATTGCGTTATATATCCGCTATAGAATTGAAAATAGCACAGTTAAAGAAATTGCAAGATATAATCTTACAGAGCAATGCGATATTCTCGGTGGAACTTATGTGGGTGACACATTCTTTGCAATTATCAATAACTACAAAAACGATGGTTTCCAGTTAATTGCATTTGACCTTAACACAAATAAAGAAATTAATCGTGTTAGCTTATAATTTATGGGAAGTGGCATAATGGATAAAGTGAAAAAAGCATTAGTCGCGCTCATAACTATTGTGGTAACTTGGGTGCTATTGAGTTATATGTTTTTTCCTATAAAGCTTTCTGCTTCTCCCGAAATATATTTTGCAGAAACAATGACCCATATGGTACCTTTGAAATTGGCAATAACCACACTTTTTACCCTTTTAAGTGTATTTATTTATGAGCAGAAAACGAAAAAATCAAAAAACTGAATAGCACAAAATCCCCTAATTTTTAATAGCAAATTAACAAATAATTACATTGGTGTAAACTTGTTTCGTAATAATTGACAATTTTTTACTGTTGTGTTAAACTATTTTATAACGAACCAAAAGGGGAGTAGCTATTTTTCGGCAATCAACAAATTCCGTCTTTAAAGACTGGTTGTCGACCTAGATTTAGGAAGCAAGACCTTTGGCAGTAATTCTGCCGAAGGTCTTTTTAAATGTTGTATAAATATATTGCGAAAGCGAAAAATATAAAGAGGTGTTTTTATGAAGTACTATCTTCACGAAGTCAGTGATGTTTTTGCAGAAGTAAAAAGTTCTGAAAATGGCTTAACATCTGCAGAAGCTGAGAAAAGACTTCAGGAAAACGGAAAGAACAAATTAGCAGAAGCTAAAAAAGTTTCAATGTTCTCTCGTTTCATTGACCAGTTGAAAGACCCAATGATTATCATTTTGCTTATTGCAGCAGTTATCTCTGCAGTAACAGAAATGATTGAAGCAGGTGGATTTGTAACTCCAACTGACTCAATCATTATTCTTGTGGTTGTTCTCATCAATGCAGTTCTTGGTGTGCTGCAAGAAAGCAAAGCTGAAAAAGCAGTCGAAGCGTTGCAGAAGATGTCGGCGGCAACAACAAAGGTTCTTCGTGACGGCAAAATTGAAACCGTTAAGAGTGAAGATTTGGTTGTTGGTGATGTGATTTTACTCGACGCTGGTGACGCAATTCCTGCTGACTGCCGTATTTTCGAGTGCGCAAGTATGAAAATTGAAGAAGCAGCGCTCACAGGTGAATCTGTTCCTGTTACAAAACTTGTTAAAGCTCTTATGGGTAAAACAGGTGACGACGAAGTTGCTCTCGGTGACCGTAAGAATATGGCATATATGGGCTCAACTCTCGTTTATGGTCGTGGTAAAGCAGTTGTAGTAGCAACAGGTATGGATACTGAAATGGGTAAAATTGCCAATGCTATTACTCTTGCGGAAGATGGCAAAACACCACTTGAAATTAAACTTGAACAGCTTTCAAAGATTCTTACAAAGCTTGTTATCGGTGTTTGTGTAGTTATCTTTGCTTATAACATTGTTACACAGTACTTTATGGCTGATGGTGCACAATTCTTTGATGTTGCACTTCACTCATTCATCACTGCAATCGCACTTGCAGTTGCTGCAATTCCTGAAGGACTTGTTGCAGTTATGACAATCGTTCTTTCAATCGGCGTTACAAATATGTCAAAGAAGAACGCAATTATCAGAAAAATGACAGCTGTTGAAACTCTTGGTTGTACTCAGATTATCTGTTCAGATAAAACAGGTACTCTCACACAGAATGTTATGACAGTTGTTGACCACTATGCACCTAACGAAGAGCAACTTGCAACTGCAATGGCTCTTTGTACAAACGCGGATGTTGATGAAAACGGCAAGGGCACAGGCGAACCTGACGAAGTAGCACTCATCAACTATGCAAAGACTCTTAATCTTCCCAAAGCAACACTTGTTGAAAAATATCCAAGAGTTGGCGAAGTTCCATTCGACTCAGGCAGAAAGATGATGTCAACTGTTCATAGCAAAGCAAAGGGATTTGTTCAGTTCACAAAGGGTGCTCCTGACGAAATTCTTAAAAAGTGTACACACTCTGATATTAACGGTGAAGTCGTAGAAATGAACGACGAAATCCGTGCAAAGATTATGGAAGAAAATACAAGAATGGGTAACAAGGCTCTTCGTGTATTTGCAGTTGCTTATAAAACTTATGATGCTCTTCCAGAAACAATCGACTCAGAATCTCTTGAATATGATATGACATTCATTGGTCTTACAGGTATGATTGACCCTGTTCGTCCAGAAGTTAAAGATGCTATCGTTGAATGCCGTACAGCAGGTATCAAGCCTATTATGATTACAGGTGACCATATCAACACAGCAAAAGCTATTGCTCGTGAACTTGGTATTCTCACAGACGACAATCAGGCTATGATGGGCGCTGATATTGATAAATACACAGATGAAGAATTTGAAGCAATCGTTGAAAATATCTGTGTTTATGCTCGTGTTCAGCCTGAACACAAGACAAGAATTGTTAACGCTTGGAGAAACAAGGGCTATGTTACTGCTATGACAGGTGACGGTGTTAACGACGCTCCATCAATTAAGAGCGCTGATATCGGTGTTGGTATGGGTATTACCGGTACTGACGTTACAAAGAATGTTGCAGATATGGTTCTTGCAGACGATAACTTCGCAACAATCGTTTCAGCGGTTGGCGAAGGTAGAAGAATTTACGACAATATTCGTAAAGCAATTCAATTCCTTCTCGGCTCAAACCTTTCAGAAGTTGTTTCAATTTTCTTTGCAACAATTATGAACTTTACAATTCTTCGCGCTCCTCATCTTCTCTTCATTAACCTTGTAACAGACTGTTTCCCAGCTCTCGCACTTGGTCTTGAAAAACCAGAAGAAAATATTATGAGAAGAAAACCAAGAAGTAAAAATGACGGCATCTTCGCAGGTGGACTTGGCTTTGACTGTTTCTATCAGGGCGTAATCGTTTCAGTTCTTACAGTTATCGCATTCTATATCGGTGAATATATTGAAACAGGACATCTTATTCTTCGCAATATTGCAGACAGCGAAGACGGTATGACAATGGCATTCTTCACAATGGCAATGTGTGAAGTGTTCCACTCGTTCAATATGCGTTCACAGCGTGGCTCAGCAGTTGCAATGGTATTCAAAGGTCATCACAATGTAGCACTCTACGGCGCTATGGTTGGTTCATTCCTTCTCACAACAGCAGTTGTTGAAATTCCATTCCTTGCAAATCTCTTTGAGTTCACACAGCTTTCAGCACTTGAATATGCAATTTCATTAGGTCTTGCATTCCTTATTATTCCAATCGTTGAATGTGTCAAAGCAATTCAGAGAGCAATAGAAAAGAAGAATTCATAATTAAATCAAAATAGTAAAATACCGTAGGTGCAAGCCTACGGTATTTTTGTTTATCAAAATTGAATTTTGTGTTTTTTCACAAAAGTGAGAGCAAATCTTTATACAAAATTACATGTTAAAAAATTAACAACATTTATTGACAGAATTTAGTACGCGTGCTAAAATAGGATATATCCTAAATTAGTACGCGTACTATTTTTTGTGAGAGGTGATATGGGGTGGCTCGTAGAAAATCAAATTTAACTAAACTTGAAATTATGCAGGTTGCGATGAAAATGTTTCTTGAAAAGGGGTTTACAAACACTTCAGCAAAAGCAATCAGCAATGAGCTTAATATCAGCACGGGCAACTTAACGTTTTATTATCCAACAAAGGAACATATACTTTTAGAACTTACTAAAGAAATTACAGAGTTTCACACAAAATGTATAAACAAGGTTTCAAAAGAACACGATGATTTGTTTTCTTATTGTTGGGAGATTTCTTCACAGATAATGCTCTGTGAAGAAAATGAGCAGGCGAAAGACCTTTATCTTGCAATTTATTCTTATCCGAAGACCTTGCATTATGTTAAGGATTGGACAGCAGAGAAAAACAAAAAAATTCTCGGCGAAAGATTATCAGATTGGACGCCTGAGCGATTCAGACGAGTTGAAAATGTAACTTGTTGTATCGAACGAAGTGCATTGACGGAACCTTGCACAGAAAACTATACAATTGAAGATAAAATAAGACTTATTCTCACTTGCTTGTTAAAGATTTACGACATAAGTTTTGAAGAACGAGAAAAAGTAATCAATGAAATTTTAAAAACCGATTATCACAAAATGGGACACGACTTGCTAAAACAGTTAACAAAATATGTTGAAAAACAAAATAAACAAGCATTAAACGAAGCAATAAATGAAATCAAAACAATATAAAAGGAGAGTTATTATGACAAAGACAATCAAACAAATTTTAGCAATCATACTTACTTTTATTATGATTGTATCAACAATGCCAATGGCATTCGCGACTGACATACCAGTTGCAAATGGTACAGCAGGTGAGGGCGTTACTTGGGAACTCACCGATGATGGTGTACTCACAATAAGCGGTACAGGTGAAATGGATACTGAATGGTACTCACCACCTTGGGAAGAGTATAATGAGTCAATTACAGAAGTTGTAGTTGAAGAGGGTATTACAGAAATTTCTGATTCAGCATTCTGTTATGCAGAAAATCTTGTAACAGTTTCAATTTCGTCAACGGTAACTTATGTAACAGGTTATACTTTTGACGGCTGCAAGATGCTTGAAGAAATAAATGTTGCAGAAGAAAACACAGCATATAAGAGTATTGATGGTATTCTTTTTACAGAAGATGAAAAAACTCTTGTTATGTATCCTGCCAATAAAAATTGTGATAAATACACAATTCCTTCTTCTGTTACAACAATTGGAGAAATGGCATTTGAAAGTAATCAAGGGATAAACACTGTAATTATTCCTGATACAGTAACAGTAATGGAGAAAAGGGCTTTTATATATACTAACATACCAACTATTATAGTGGGAAATGGCATTGATACCATTCCGGAGTCTTGTTTTTCTCACTCAAGTACTGATAGCATAATCTTATCTGATTCAGTTAAAACCATAAACTACGCTGCGTTTTGGGAATCAAACCTTGAAACATTGATTATCGGCTCAGGCGTAGAGAGTGTTGATGAAGATATTTTGGCACATACTAACGAACTTACAGCAATTCATTACAAAGGCACACAAGAAGATTGGGATGCAATTTCAATTCATGAAGATAATGAAGACCTTAACAGTAAAGAACTTCACTTTATTTCTGAAGATGATTATCGTGATGGTGTAACCCCTACTTGTGCTGACGGTCATACTGAAGGGCTTTACTGTGAACTTTGCGAAGATTATTTAACAGGTGAAGTAATTCCGGCAACATATGAACACGATTGGAATAACGGTGTTTGCGATGGATGTAGTGAAGTGTGTATTCATACAGACGAAGATTTTGACGAAAAATGTGATGTTTGTGAGCTTGATTTAGAATACAAAGAAGTTGAAGCAGACGAAACAAACACAGTTTACATTCCGGAAGCACACCAAGTAGTTATCGTTAAATTCACTCCATCAGAAACATGTAAATATCTGATTTATTCTGATAACGGTGGCAATGATGATGAAATTGACCCTTATGTTGCAATTTATGACAGTAATGGCGACGAGATAGAAAATGACGATGACTATAACAACTCATATAATTTCTATTGTGAATTTGAAGCTAAAGCAGGCGAAACATATTATATAGCACTTTCTTCTTATGATTCAGAAGTTGAATATGACTATACTATTGAAAAGCTTATAGAAATCTCACATCAGCCAACTTCAGGCGAACCTTATGTTGAACTCAATGATGATATAGACGCAACATATCAGTGGTATAGTGTTCAAATAGAAGATGCAGAAGCAACAGACGAAAATGCAGAGGCATATTCATACAACGATGCAACAGCAACTTATGATTCTGAAAATGGCTGGACACAGATTATTGATGCAGATGGTTACTACAGCAGTGCAACACTCGAACTTAAAGTAGGTGACACAGTAGTTGTTGAATTTGCAGAAGGTGGCTTTAAACATTGTGGTTTCTGGGATTTCAACACAGGACACGAGGGCGACGGATGCGAGGAAAATGACGGTATTCTCACTTATGAATTCACAATGGATGCAGACGGAGTTTATACTCTTTACACAAATTCTCCTGTAGCACACAAAATATATGTCAGTGGTTATGAATATACAGTAATCGACGGCGAAACAACGGCAACTCTTGAAAATCCTGAAATTGGCGTGAAATACGCTTGTAAAGTGACACTCGAAAATGGTGATGTTTTAACATCAGACATTCTTGAATATACTTATGCAATTGTTCATCAGCCAACATCAGATGAACCTTATGTTGAACTTAATGATGATACAGATGCAACATATCAGTGGTATATTGCAAAAGAAGGAAAAATAGAACTTACAGATGAGAATACAATTCCATTCCCAAGTGAAGACGAAGGCCCAATCTATGACGCAGAAAAAGGCTGGTCAGGTATTTATACGGGTTCGTTAGAAGGAATGTACGACGGCTATGCTTGTTTCATAGTTCAACTTAAAAAAGGAGACACAATTAAAATTGAACTTTTTGGTGATTATTACGGTTATGTTGAATTTACAGATATGATGACAAGCGGATTTTATATCAGCGAAGTTGATAAAGATGGTAAATGTGAATTTACTGCGAAAGAAGATGGTTTTTATTCGGTTACTGCATACAGAGATGTTGACGGCGATGAAGTTTTTGTAAAAGCATATATAGATGGCTACGAATACACAGCAATCGATGGTGAAACAGATGCAACTCTCCAGAATTCTGAAATCGGCACAAAATATGCTTGTGAAGTAATATTTGCAGACGACTCAACAGAAATCTCAAGGGTATTTGAAAAAACTCAAATGCTTCAAGGTTGGATTTTTGAGAACGGCAAATGGGCATATTATGAAAATAATGTGAAACTTACAAACTGTTGGAAACAAGACAGCATTGGTTGGTGCTACCTTGGTGCAGATGGCTATATGCTCACAAATGCTTGGGCAAAAGATAGCCAAGGCTGGTGTTATATAGGTGCAAACGGCTATATTGTGAAGAATCAATGGTTAAAAGATAACGGATATTGGTATTCCATTGATGCAAATGGCTACATGGTATCTAACCAATGGAGAAAAGACAGCCAAGGCTGGTGCTATTTAGGCTCAAGTGGTGCAATGCTCACAAATGCATGGGTTAAAGATAGCGTAGGCTGGTGCTATGTTGGTGCTGATGGCTACTGTGTAACAAACAAATGGGTAGCAGATAGCAAAGGCTGGTGTTACCTTGATTCAAATGGCAGAATGG
>CALBNX010000035.1 GCA_937896885.1 uncultured Clostridia bacterium | reverse complement strand
ACTACTTTCACAGTTTTTAGAGATAGGAAGACGAGCTGCTTTATATGACTATACAGCGATTGAAGATACGATACGAGGGGTAATCATTGCAGCAGTAGTGCTGACAGTGATTACAGTAGTATTAAACGTGTTGGCTTTCGTAAGAAGGAAATAGAAAAGGAAAGTGAGGAAAAGCTATGAAAAAATTATTATCTTTTATTTTGATATTGTCTATTATTTTATCAATTGGTGTATTCGGGTTTAACGTAAGTGCAGATACCGAGGGTTACTATACTTACAATGTGTATAAAGGCGAGGCTTATATAATTGATGTAACCGAACATATTAGTGGTAGTATTACTGTGCCGTCTACATTGGGTGGTTACCCCGTCACAAGAATTGCCGGCAGAGGTTTTTCTGATTGTATGGGAATTACAAGTGTAACAATACCTGATAATGTGACTGCGATTGGTATTGGTGCATTTTATGGTTGCTCAAACTTGCAAAATATAATAATACCTGATAGTGTAGAACATATTGGTGAACATGCTTTTAGCCATTGCTCTGGATTATCAAATATAACAATTCCTGGTAGCATTTCTAATATTCAAATGTCTGCATTTTACGATTCCGGATTAGAAAGTGTGACGATTTCAGAAGGCGTGACTAATATAGGTCGTTGTACATTTGGAAACTGTGAAAATTTGAGTAGTATTACGCTTCCAAAAAGTTTGAGAGCAATTGACCAAAGCGCTTTTTCAATGTGTACTAGTTTAAATAATGTCTATTATAACAGCACAGCAGATGATTGGGTTAATATTTCTTTTTATAATGGTTCTTCAAATCCGATATATTATGCAAAAAATATATATTTTAACGATGAGTTTGTGACAAATGTTGTTTTATCACAAAATGTTACATATATCAGCGACTATTCATTTTATGGTAGTGACACCGTAACTAATGTAGTCATTCCTAATAGTGTCACCTCAATTGGACTTCGTGTGTTTTCGGATTGTACAAATTTAGCATCTGTAACAATACCTGAAAGTGTAACGGAAATTGATTCGTTTGCGTTTTATAACTGTAAAGACTTAATAATTTATGGGTATTTGGGTTCTTATGCTGAAACTTTTGCTAATAAAAATGGCTATGCATTCATCTCTCTTGAAACCGGAAAAATTATATCATCATCAAAAATCGAAAATAATATCATTGAGCTTACTGCTTTTAATAAAACTGCATTCCTTGAATGTAATATAGATTTCTTCAATCTTGACGATGCTTCACTTAACTTGTGTTTGAATGATGTTAAAATAAAAACTCATAGTTTAGAAGAAACATTTTCAAAGTCAACACAGCTTTCTTCAGAAAAATACAAAGGAAAAACCGTTACGCTTTCTTGTGATGGGTATAAAGACTATGTAATCCCTGCAGATGTTCTTGACTCTTGGTTTGAGTCAGATGACCCTGTCAGTGCAAAAATCTATATGGAGAAAGATAAAAAGGATGGTAAAGCATATTTAACGGGTGCTTATGCCCGTTATGATGGAATATACACAGATATTCAGACTGAAAGCTTAACTGCATTGGCCGATACAACATATGATATAATTCTTACTGCAAAAGGTAACGGCTCAACAATAAGTCAATATGTAATATCTCAGGACGATGCTCACAAAATTACAAGTACAACAGGTGTATTTTCATCACAAGCTTTGTGCGAAACTTTTGAAGCGGGTGCTGATATTTATGCTTATGTCAAAACTTCTTCAGGTGAAACCAGTGAACCTGTAAAACTTAATCTTGATATTACAGAAATTTCACTTAATGAAAATAGTTTTTCACTTGTTGGTCCTGATGGCTTAACTCTTGGGTTTAATGACGATGTTCCGCTTTTAGGTAATGCTGATATTTCGCTGGATGGTTTTAACTTCCCTATAGGTATTGAGGTTGAGGGCAATCGTTTCAAAATTTCTTTTGGTGTTGATGTGCTTTCAGGAAAATCCACAAATGGCAGTGGTTATAAGTGGGAAGTATTTAAAGACTTAGTATCTTCCGTACAAGATAGTACAGAAGATGTGACCGAAGAATTAAAAGCATATAAAGCTCTTTTTGGTAGGGATTATAAAACTACGGGTAAAAATTTTGATTTAAGCCTTTTGGGTTATGCTGAGGGTTATATTGTAAATGGTGAATTTATCTTTACAGATTGTTGTGGTGAACTTGCCGGAAAATTTACATTCAAATATACTCAACAAGGTACAGTGTGGGTGATTCCGGTTTATGGTTATATTAAAGCCGGAGCAAGTGTTGCATTGCAATTTCAAGCTGTTCGACATGTGCCTGATTCTGATGTTCCTTTTGATTTCGGTTGGGCTATAGAATTAGCACCTGAATTTACTTTAGGCGGCGGCATTGGTGTTAAAGGTGCACTTTCTGGTGGCCTTTATGGAAAGGGTTCTCTTCCAATTATGTTGAACTTGACAGAGAATCATTTTGTTGCAAAACTCACAGGTGAGTTAGGTGTTGAGGGTGAGTTTGGAATTTGGAGCGGTAAAAAAGTTCTTATTGATGGTTCAGTAGTGCTTTGCGATAAATATTACGATGGAACAAATGTAACTTACATTTTAGCAAGACGAATGAATGCTTTGGTATCAATAGATTCTGTAGAAACTGAAACAACAGTCATTTCTCGTGATTATGCTGATAAAACATCTGACTGGCTTGGCAATTCAGTTTATGCTAATAATTTTTACGGAAGCACACAATCAACAGATAATGGGTTATCTGTAAAAGACCTTCAAACATCGGTTTACAAAAATAGTCAGGCTGAGTTAATTGCCCTCAATGACGGCAGAATGATGATGGCTTGGATTGAAGATAATTCAGACCGCGATACTTACAATCGTCTCAGACTTGTTTACTCAATATATGAAAATGGAGTTTGGGGTGAGCCAAAAGCAGTTTCTGATGATGGCACTAATGATGATAATCCCGTTCTTGCAACAGACGGTGAGACTGTATATATTGCATGGCAGGATTACACTCGTGAATTGACAGAAGCTGATGCGGACTCAATTGATTCAGCATTAACTGAAACTGAAGTTTGCATTGCAAAATACAATGTAAGTGAAGATGCTTTTGAAACTGAAAAAGTATTAACAGACAATAATACATATGAGTATTCTTTAGGTATGGTAGTTGAAAATTCTCAAGCAGTGTTATATTGGGTACAGAATTCTAAAAATGATTTAACTACAGTAGGTACAAACACTATATATAAACATTCAACTGAAGATGATACTATTGAAACTGTACAAGAAGAACTTAATCGTATTATTGACTTGAAGTGTAATGTCGAATCAGGCAAACCTCAGGTTTCCTTTACAATGGATGTTGATGGTAATGTTTCAAGTGAAGATATTGGTGCGTTTACGGTAAATAATGGTAATCTTAAACAATTTAGTGTTGAAAGTGCAGACTCTATTTTCACAGTTGCTTATGGTGTTCTTGATGATATTGACACTTTGTTCTTTGCTGATAATAATTCAATTTCTTATGAACAAAACGGTGAAATTAAAACTGCAGTTACATCATACGGAACGATAAATGGTGATTTGCAGATAATGAATGATGGTGTGTCAACCATTCTTATTTGGTCAGAAGTATCAGATGCAGGTACAGAACTTTGGAGATGTAAATATTCAAATGGTGTTTGGAGTGAGCCTGTTCAAATTACTCAGTTTGGTGCACTTTTGCATAATGTGTCAACAGTGTATCAGGATGGCGAACTTCACGCACTGTTTAATAGAACAGAAAGAACGCTTGAAGAAAATGAATATGTAAATGGACAGACAGACTATTGCTATATGACATCCGCTGATTTTTCTGATGTAGAGGCATCAATAGTCTATGTTGATGAATCTTCATTTGTAACAGGCGAGACGGCGCCTATTTCTGTGAACCTAAAAAATAATGGAACTACAGACATCAGCAATGTTGAAATCACAGTCAGAGATACTCTTGGAAGTGAAACAACAGTATCAAAAGAGGTTTCGTTACTGTCAGGTTCAGAAACAATAATAGAGATGGATTATCTTGTTCCTGAAAACTATGCCCAGACAACATTGATGGTTTCTGCAGTATTAGAAAACACAGTCGAAAGTGATTTGTCTAATAATGAAGATAGCATGGAAATAGGCTATGCTGATGTTTCTTTAAGTGATATAACTGTTAATGATATGGGTGGATACTTCCTTTTAAACGCAACTCTCAAAAATAATAATCCTATAATTGCTAATGATGTTCAAGTTAATGTGAAGTCAGTTGATACAAATGGAACATTGTTGGAAAGAGTTTTCATCGGTGATATGTGTCAGGGTGATATGTATGATGTGCAATATGTTATAGATAAAGCAAAAGTAGAGTATGATGAATTGAGCCTTGGGCATATTTGCTTTGAAACTGCAATAACTGATGAAGAAAAAGTAGTAAACGACAATGTTTCTTATGCAGTTTTAGAAAAGAATGATTATGATGCCGGTTTTGTAATCGAATCAGAACATAATTATAGTAATAACTGTAACGAAACATGGACGATTACTAAAAAAGGTGCGACGGCAATTAATATGACTTTCGCCGAAAGCACATTCATTGAAACAGATGGTGATTATATTCACATTTATAGTGGTGATAATCTTTTTGCCACTTATACAGGTGATGAGTTATCGGGAAAAACGATAATGATTCCGGGTGATACTGTGAAAATTCAGCTTGTTTCTAATGATAAGGTTACCTGCTATGGGTTTGCCGTAACAAATGCAGAAGCATATTTTGGTGAATTACCTGATAACCTTGCATTTAAATATGAAGTGATTTCAGAGACTGACAAAACAGCAAGAATTGTTGAGTATTTTGACAAAAGAACAAATCTTACTATTCCATCTAATCTTGACGGCTACACAATTACCGAAATTGCTGATAATGCATTTGAAAACTGCACTGATTTAACAAATATTACAATTCCTAGTAGCGTTGTTGGTATTGGTTCAGATGCGTTTAACAATACCGGTTATTATAATGATGAGAATAATTGGCAAGATAATGTTCTTTACATAGGTAATTGTTTAATAGAAGCAAAGGAAAAAGTGAATGTTGCTTATACGGTGAAAACAGGTACGAGAGTTATTGCGGATTCAGCTTTTGACACTTGTACTGATTTAATAAGCATTGTAATTCCAAGTAGTGTAATTTCAATAGGCAATGATGCGTTTGAAAACTGTTGTAATATATGGCATATTTTGTACTCAGGAACAGAAACGCAATGGAATGCAATAATGATTGGTTCTAATAACAACAAGATAATTCAATCAGTTATTCATTATGAAACCAATGGTAATGAGGTAAGTTTAGAATTTATCAAAGAACCATCTTGCACGGAAAAAGGATATGATATTTACAAATGTAGTATTTGTGAAGAAGATAGATTCGCTAATTATGTAGATATTGTATCGCACAGTTTTATCGATGGAGTTTGTGAAGTTTGTGGAAAATCTAACAGCTTTGTTGAATCTAAGCATGATTATGAAAGTGATTGTGATGAAACATGGACTATTTATAAAGAAAATGCAATAAGCATTTCAGTCACATTCTCTGACGATACTTATGTAGAGGAAGGCTATGACTTCATTTATATTTATGATGGAAATAATAAACTGATTGGTGAGTATACAGGTTCGGAGCTTGCTTCACAAACTATTACATTAGATGGCGATACAGTTAAGATTCGCCTTGTAACAGATGAGGATTATAATTATTATGGATTTGCAGTGGTTAAAGTTATTGCAGAATATAAAATGTTAACTGGCGATGTTGACGGAAATGGTAAAGTTGATGTCGATGACTATGAAATGATTGTAGCAGTTGCAAATGTGCTGTTAACTTTAACTGATGAGCAAAAGCAAGCCGCAGATATTAATAAAGACGGAGCAGTTGATGGCTTTGATGCGATATATTTAGATTTGTATCTTAACAGAATGATTACACTTTCTTAAACAATAAATCAAATGAGAACTACTCAACCGAGTGGTTCTTTTTTGTTTCGAAATCTCAACCAATTTATATGACTTTCGGAGTGAAATAAAGAATAATCCCGAATAAAGAGCGAAAACGGTTTTAGGGCAAACTGTAAGCGAATGTGAGAGAAGAAAGCAATAATTAAAAAGAGTTTTTATTTATTGCATAGAAGTATGAAAGAAAGGGCTTTTTATGTGCTTGCTCACTACGCATTCATACGCCACGTTTATATGGAACTCTAATCAAAAAGGATTGGACGACTTTATATGGAACGAAAAAAGAAAAAATATAAAACAATAAACCTTGAAGGTAGAGAATATGTAAATTTTAAGTGCGATATACTTAAAGAAATGCACATACCGTTACCTTCAAAAAGTGAACTTGATAGATTAAGCAACTGCACTGTAGTTGCGATTGATAATTATTTCAGGTCACTTATGGTTAAAAAGTAATAATTTTATCCCCCTATACCAATTAAGGTGTAGGGGGATTTTTTTTGCACAAAAATTTAATTAGTCTAAAATAATAAAACAAATAAAATTAAAAGATATTTGCGAGCATTTTTTGCTGACTTGCATTTGACTTGCATTTATTTCATAAAATACCCCTAAATTACAGAATTTGAAATTAAAAAAATAAAAGAGCAAAACCCCCACAAAGCCTTATATATCAAGGGTTTGCGAGGGTTTTGGGGTGGCAGGGGCAGAAGGATTCGAACCCTCGGCACGCGGTTTTGGAGACCGCTGCTC
>CALBNX010000034.1 GCA_937896885.1 uncultured Clostridia bacterium | reverse complement strand
CGGATACCACGAAGGTGATCATCATGGTCCAGGAACGCGGCATCGAATAACCGGAGAAAACCGAAAGAGATAATACAACAACAACTATTACAAACAACCACATATTGACACAACCTTCTACACAGCTTCTATTGTATTGTATGACCGGGTTTCCTTCGGGAAGGTCTTCTTACGGAAGCCTGCATATCGCCACCATGCGGTAAGACCGCTTAATGCCCAAACGATACCGACCGACCACCAGATCCCCCACAGACCGACGGCAGAGATCCCGGTGAGCATGACCGGTACGATGAACCGTCCCAGGACTTCGACGGCGCCATTCATCAGGGCGAACAGTGAATCGCCGAGACCATTGAGCACACCTCGGACCACATAGATCATGCCGAGCATAATGTAGAAAATGCTCGTGATCCGGAGAGCGGTCGCGCCCATGGAGATCACGTCCTCCTCTTCCACGAAGAGGCGGATGATGTTCTCGCCGAAGAACTCGATGGAGCCGCCGTCTTTTTTATGTATGCCGCAAAGAACTTTGATCAGGGTTGACTTACCTGCGCCGTTCTCGCCCATCAGTGCGTGGACCTCGCCGGCCTTCAGTTCAAAGTCGACACCCTTAAGTGCATGCACGCCAGAAAAGTACTTCTGGATGCCTTGCATCTTCAGAATCGTATCGCCCATTCCAACATCACCTTTCCGTTATCATTAAAAATACACAACTGTGTATCCTGTGTCAGAGGTAACCCTTTCCAAGAACAGCTCTGTCTTGGTTAGTCTGCACAAACGCGAAACGTTTCGTTTGTTGCTTGTGCCAAAAAAGATGTTAACACTTGTAACTTTTGAACATTTTAACCAAGTTTGCCCCTGCCTTTTTCTATACTATAATAGACTTTGACGAAAAAATCAAGTATTTTTTTCAAGTTTTACAGAAATTTCTTTAGAGAGTGCAAATGAATATAAAGTTACATTAACTTCATTTAACCCGAAGCATTGTTCTGCTGCCATTTTATATATTCTCATTTGCTCTTTATATCTGTTGATAATTTCCGTTTCATCTGTTACCTTATCGGTTTTATAGTCGATAATCTCTCCCCTGTTGCCACTGATAATAAGTCCGTCGATTACGCCTTGAACAACAACTCTTTCGTTCTGTGCTATTTCAGGAAGATTTTCAATAGCAAGTGTTGCCGGAACAGTCATTGCAAATTCTTGTTCTTTCAAGAATTTATCGGCAGAACAAATTCGTTTATACATATCGCTTTGGAAGAACTTTTCAAGTTTCTTTGTGTCAACTGCATCTGCTTCTTCTTTGGTGAATTGTTCATTCTCAACTAATCGTAGGAGTTCTTTCTTGACATCTTCACCAGCATTCTGCATATTGCAAAGTTCCATAAAACGATGCATCAATGAACCACGCTGTGCAGGGGTCAATTCATCCTTACCCATAAAAGCAGGGCGTTCACTTGCAAGATATTGCAGATTATCGTCTTTTTGCATTGATGATGCTGCATATTTGATTGGTATTTCTGACAAAGAAGCAAAAGGATATTCATAAGATAATTTATCTGAAATCTCTTCTAAAATATCTTTATCAACATCAAAAACTTTTTGTTCTTTTTCAGTTGCAACAATACACTCAACACTATCAATAATTTCAAAGTCTATTTTTGGACTTTGCGGATTCTTTGTGCAATAAAGCAAGTTGCTCATTTTAAGTGACGGATGATTTAGCATTGCTATTATAATCCATTGCATCACATTTGAACACATTGACAAAGGCACGGAAGAATCAACAAAGTTATTATAATAAGTATTATATAAATCAGTTATCTTTTTCTCGGTATCGTGCATTGAGCCAACAATATAGAGTTTTTCTTCTGCACGGGTCATTGCAACATATAAAACTCTAATTTGCTCAGCAAACTCTTCTTGTTGGTCATAAAGTTTTATTGCATTGACAGGAAGAGTTGTGAAATCTTTATGCTGTTTTGGAAAATATCGGGATGTTGCAACGCCTAAATGCCTGTTAACTTTGACTTTGTTATAATCAGCCCCATTATTAGACGAAGAGCAATTTGCAATAAATACAACTGGGAATTCAAGGCCCTTACTCTTATGAATTGACATTATTCGGACAACATCGTCATTCTCTGTCAATTCATTTGCGCCTTCTAAATCCTTTTTGTTTTTACGGATTTTATCAAGATAACGAATAAAGCCTGAAAGTCCCGTGCCACCCATTGCTTCATAATTTTCTGCATAGTTAATGAGAAGTTCTAAATTCAAAATTCTCTTCTCGCCATTATCCATTGCGCCCACAATAGAATCATAAGCTGTCATTTCAAAAATGCGACGGATTAAACTGCCTATATCCATTGTTACTGACAATGCGCGAAGGATATAGAGCATATCTAAAAACTCTTTGACTTTTTGGTCTTTATCGTATTGATTTTTCACAACATTATAAAGATTGCTCTTTCGATCTTCGTTTCTGTATCTTGCCAAGTCATCTTCTGTGAATGGACAAAGTGGTGACAACATTACAGAAACTAAAGGGACATCTTGCACAGGGTTATCAATGATTTTGAGCATTGACACCATTGTTACAATTTCACGACTTTCAAAGAATCCACCCTGTTTTGTAAAATGAGCAGGAATGCCCATTTCACCAAGGGCTCTTGCAACAACTTGTGCTTTATCTTTAACAGCTCTCATAAGAATACAGATGTCGCTATATCGTATTGGACGCTCTTCACCTTTTTTGCCAACAAGAGTTTTTGAAGAAATAAGTTCATTGATTATTGTGCCGATATGACAAGCTTCGGCTTCTAAATCTGAACCCCTTGTTTTTTCGGTTTCAACAATATGCACAGATACATTTGGTGAAGTGTCTTCGCAGTAATTTCCACCAAAATCAAGACGCTCATTTTTCTTATAGTCGATACCACAAGTTTTTCTTGTCATAAGAAAATCGAAGAAGAAATTGATACCATCAACTATCCCCTTTCGGCTTCTGAAATTCTTATCAAGATTTATTGTAGCAGGATAATTTTTGCCGTCGTAAATCTCGAATGTATCTTTATAGTTCAAAAAGATTTCAGGCATTGCCTGACGGAAACGATAGATACTCTGTTTAACATCGCCAACCATAAATTTGTTGGTGTTGTCCTTTGAAATTGCAGAGAACAAAGTATCTTGAGCATCGTTTGTATCCTGAAACTCATCAATAAAAATCTCTTCAAAACTGTCTGACAATTCTTTTACCAAATCAGTTTTGTTGTATGTGCCATCTTCATTGAAATCAACGAGAATGTTCAATGCGAAGTGCAAAACATCAGAAAAATAATATGTATTATTTTCTTTTTTGCGTTCTTCTAAAACTTCAATAAAACGTAAAACACAATCCTGAATAATTTTCATTATCGGACGAAGATACTCTATATCTTCATAAAATTCTTTTTCTGTGCATATAAGGAATTTTCCTATATGAGTGAGATATTTTTTGATGCTATCACGACGACCTTTAAGTTCATCATAATAACAATCTTTTTCATCTTTGGGCACATTCGGAAATCTGTTGAGTTTTATTGATTCTGATAAAAACTTGATTTCATCCCACTTTTCAGGGTTTGACTCAATTAATTTAAGAATTTCATCAAGAGAAGAAATAATCGGGGTTAAATCATTTGTGAGAGTACCTAACAAAGTTGAATTTTCAGGTGCGTCATCGATTATATCTTGCGCTTTAATTTTTGTGTATTCAACAACTTCTGCCAAACGCTCTAATGAATATTTACCCCATTTTGTTTCTTGAATAGGCAAATTTTTATAATAATCTGCAAAGGCATTTTCTATCCACATTTCTGGATTTGGTGATGCGATTGCAAACTCATAAAGTGCGAGAACTGACTCAACAAGACTTGTGTCAGATTTGCCCGTTGTGAAAAGTTCTAAAAGTTCTTTTGTTTCTTTTTCAGGAAGTGAATAAAGTTCTTCTAAAACTTCGTCTGCAACTTCTCTTTTCATCATATCGTGTTCAATATCTGAAAGTAAGGTATAGTCAGGAGCAATGCCCACTTGTTCAAAATTATCTTTTACCAACTGACCACAGAAACTGTCCATTGTTGAAATTGGGGCATTTGGCAAATACATCTTTTGTCTTTTAAGATATTGGTTATTTGGTTGCTCTTTTATAAGTTCTGAAAGACGCTTTGAAATTCTTTCTTTCATTTCAGATGCAGCCGCTTTTGTGAATGTAACTATAAGAAGTTTTTCAATGTCAACTGGATGATTAGCATCAGTAATGCGCTGAATTACGCGTTCAACCAAGACAGCAGTTTTACCCGAACCTGCAGCAGCAGAAACGAGAACTGTGCCATTGCGCGATTCAATTGCTTGAGCTTGGGGTTTAGTCCACTCTCTGCTCATCATCTTCACCTCTCAACATTGAAATTGCATCGTCAAATTTTGGAACTTCAAATTCGTTTATTGTGTCATCTTCTTCACGCTTGCACACATCTTTATATTGACACCAAGTGCAAGCATCTTTAATTGGCAAAGCAGAAATATTGCCATCGTGCAACTGATTTGCCATATTTTTAATGGAGTCATTAACTTTATCTTTAACTTTCTTAAGTGATTCAAGTGAAATAATTTTACCCTTTAATGCACCTGTTTTTTCGTCAAATTTTGCCGGGAGCAATATACCATTATATTTGCTATCCATCGCTTCAAAAACTTGCATATTATTAAGGATTACACCATCCATACTGAGTTCATTAAATGTTGCACTTAGCACGGTACTTTCGTCTGAATCTTTATCAATTTTATCTGATGATACCTTTTGGTTTTTCGCTTGAAAATATAAAACACCTGCTGGAGTTATATTATCACCATAATAGTCTTTACCGTTTTCCCATATAGCGAAAAGATAAATGAGCATTTGCATATTAAGACCATAGAACACTTCGCCCAATTTAAACTCTTTGCCACCTGTTTTATAATCAACAACGCGCAAGAATGTATTATCTTCTGTTTTGAACATATCAACACGGTCAACGCTACCAACCACACGCACCATACCACCGTTTTGGAGTTTCACTTCATAAGGGTCGATTGCACCATCGTGATTAATGCTCAATTCAAAATCAACAGGTATAAATTCACAAGCTTTAAATTCAACAATAATACGAACCAAAACCTTGTATGCGGTTTCTTTAATAAGCTTTATTGTTCTATCAAAGGTTGCGGTTTTATTTGCATATCCACCCATTTCGTCATTGATATATTCATCAACAATTGTTTCAATCTGCTCATTGATTTCATCATCGGTCATTCTTATAATCGCATCTTTTTTATTGTTGAATAAGAATTTTTCCATTACATAGTGAATTAGTGTACCTGACAATGCAGCATCAATCTGTGCTTCTTTTCGTGGTTTTGCTTTTAGCCCATATTCACAGAAATATTCGAATGGACATTTATAGAACTTTTCAATGCGAGAAGCAGACATATACATATTCTTGCCAAAGAATTCTGTTGCAAGGTCTTTGTCAAGAATTTTGAAATCTTTATTGTTTGCTCTATTGATTTTTAAAACTTCATTTTTGCCGTTATTTTCGTTAAAATACTCTTTTAAAGTTTCACCTAAAACTGAACCATTGACAGACTCACCCGCCAAAATAGAAAATGCAGAGTTTCTGCTTTCAATTCTGTCAAGTTTTGAGTAATCATCAATAACATTGCAATTGGGAAATGTTTTGATTATATCAGTTACCATTTCAGATGGTGTCAATGCAGATGAATCACCACTCATTAATGAATATGTAAGATAGAGTTTATCAGTTGCTAAAGTTGCTGCATGATAAGCAATAAAGTTTTCGCTGACACTGTTATATTCAAGGTTACTGATAATCTGCATTCCGTTATTTATAAGCTCACAGCGTTCAAAGTCGTTGAACAACACACCTGATGAACTCTCTGCAGGGAACACACCTGTATTAGCACCCATAAGGAACACGACTTTTGGTGCAGACGCACGAATTCTGTCAGCACCACCAATAATCACTTCGTCCATTCCATTTGGAATAACACCGATGTTTTTAGACGCAACAAAGAGATTGAATAATTCAGAATATCGTTCAATAGGAACATCTGTATTACCGACTGCAAAGTATAGTCCATCTAACACTTCGGTAACGATTTTCCAGATTCTTGATTGTTCAAGGGCTAATTCAATTTCACCATTATCTTTGAGCGTTTGTGTGAATGCTTTTAAGTTTTCGTCTATTCTATTTTTTTGCAAGAATGTGAATAATGCCTTTGACATTGACTCGCCGTCAGAATCTTTCATTTGCTTTTTAAGCCAAGAAATTGGCACAACAATTCTCGAACGAAGAGAATTAAGTTTCTCTAAAAGCTCGTTTGAATAATCTGTTACCAGTTCACCGAATCCGTTTGGATTTTCGGTCCATTCTTCAAGCCAAACTGACGGACGGATTTTCCACATAAGGCAATAATCTTCTAAAAGTGCGATTTCTTCGACTGTAAAACCGAAAAGTTGAGTTTTTAAAAGTCTTAAAATTCTTTCAGTTTCAAAGCCTTTAACAAGAATATCCAAAAGGCATTTCAAGAATACGATAAGTGGTTGAGTGTCAACAGGTTGACGGTTATCGTGGAAACAATCAATATCATATTTTCTAAAAGCTGATGCCAAGTCTTTTTTATAGTTTTCTTCGTGACGGACAATAACCGCGATGTCACGGTATCGAAGGTTTTCTGTGCGAACAATTTTTTTGATTTCTGATGCTACCACACTACATTCGTCTGTCTTTGTGCGACAAGGGATAACTGTGATTGCACTTGCATCTTCATTATAAACATTAGCATTATTTGCAAAGAAATTTTCTTCAAGAAAACTGAGTTCATCTTTTTTAAACTCTTTCTTTGCAAAGAGCACTTTTTCGGGCGCAATTTTTACACCAACTTTATTTGCGATTGCTTTAAGTTTTTTAATCTCAACCGTAGAATTATAGAAAAGCTCATATCTCTGGTTGTTTTTAGATGTATCACAGCAGAATGTTACAAATACATCTTCCGCTTGGCGCATAATTTCACTTAATACGCTATACTCCTGACCAGAAAATCCAGAAAAAGCATCAAAAAATACAACTTTATTTTTAAAATAATCAACTTTTGTCAACAAGTCTGCGAGCATATCAAGATGGAGTGTGCTATCGTTAAATCTTTTTGACATCAAAGCATCATAGCAAGCAAAAATCGATGAGAGTTCAGTTATTTTTGACGCAAATGATTTTTTATTCACAACCTTTGCATATTCTTCTAACTGCTCGTTTGATATTTTACATTTTTTGATTTCACGGTGAAAATCAAGAATCTGATTTATAAGTTCAGGGTGTTTTTTATAGCGGCCAAACACATTAAGTTCGTCTTCAAGTGTTTCAATTGCACGGCTCATAAGCACCGCACGGACACCGTCATCAGCATTTCTTTTATCTAATTTGCCGTATTGGGACAAAAGCCTTTCACCAAGTCGTGAAAAGCTTAAAATTTCAACATTATTTATTTTTTCATTGCCTAAAAGTTCGAGCATTCCCCTTTCGGTTTCAAAAGAAAACTGCTCGGGTACAATAATAACGGCTTTGCCACTTATCTGTTTTGCAATCTCTGTTGCAAGGTTGCGAATATATCGTGTTTTGCCACTACCTGTACGCCCTGTGATAATGTTGAGCATATTTTTTGCCCCTTTTTATTTTAATTTAAAGAGTTTTGCACCGTGAGTATTAACTGTGCAATTAAATTTGTCTGTTACTTTTTCTATATCTTCTTTTGCCCATAAATCACGAAGAATGTATTCACCTGTTAAATCATATTTTGATAAATCAACTGTGATTTCAGCATTTTCAGGTGACACATTGAATACTGCGATTAATGGTTTATTATCTGAAGAAATTGCAGTCCAGATAATTGTGTTTTCATCACGATAAACTTGTTTACCGCTGTGTGAATTTTGGTTCACATCAAGGACTTCTTCGTTAGTCATAAGAGAGAGAGTCCATTCATCGTTATTTCTCATTTCGCCACCAAACATTAACGGTGAACGGAATATTGACCAAAGTGTCATAAGAGTGATTTGTTCGTCTTTTGTGAATTGTGTGTATCTGTCTTGTGGACCATGACAAGTACCGTTTCTTGAAATGTTTCCTAATGGCAACATATCGCAGTCAGGCCAACAACCCTCGCTCACATATGGAGCCCATTTTTCGCATTTGTCGAACATTTCATAGAGTTTATCCCACCAGTCCCAAAAGTCACCTGTCAAACGCCACATATTTGCATATTGGCACAAATGGTCGGCTACTGACAATTCTGCTGGTCCAGGTGAAAGACTTAAAACTATGTCACGACCTGTTTTGTCGATGGCTTTTCTTATCATTTCAACTTCTTCACGAGCTGAATATGGGTTATCCCATTTTCTGAATTCTGTAACACAGATGTCATCTACTTTAACAAAGTCAATGCCCCATTTTGCGTACATATCGAAAATACTGTCATAATAAGCCTGTGCACCCTCACAAGTGTACATACCATACATATCCGTATTCCAAGGACAAACTGAAAAATGATGAACAACCTGACGAGCTGTTTTATCGCTACCTAGAATTTTTGTATTCTGATGAACTGCCTGACGAGGAATACCACGCATAATATGAATACCAAATTTTAGTCCCATTGCGTGAATTTTATCGGCTATTGGTTTGAAGCCTTGTCCATTTGCAGATGATGGGAAACGATTTTCGGCAGGGATTAAACGAGAATACTCGTCCATACAAAGTTCGGTGAAATTATTATAATCGTTATTTTTAGCTTTTGGCTCATACCATTGAATGTCGCAGACAACATATTGCCAACCATAATCTTTAAGATATTTTGCCATATATTCGGCATTGCCTAAAAGTTGTTCTTCATTGACGGCTGCACCATAGCAATCCCAACTGTTCCACCCCATTGGTGGTGTTTTTGCAAATTTGTTTTTATCCATAAAAATCACCTTAGTCAAAAATTACGCTCTTTTTCTTACCTTTTTTATCTCGTGGATATTCACGAATTCTTGTAATATATTCGCAGTTCACAATATCACACTGACCATTGCTGTTTTCAACTTCAAGCCAACCCTCATTACAAGATTTGATTACGCCTGTTATTTGAGAAGAAGATGTGCAAGTGTAAATCAAACATTCTTTGCCAATGTATTTTTCAATAAGTGCTGTCATAATTGTCTTCCCCCTTTTCTTGCGAAGATGTTTACGAATTATATTAGTATTTCTTTCACGAATCATTATAATGAAAAGTATAAATAATATGAAATAAATATACCACATTGAATTCATAAAACACACCTCCTAAATTCTTTAATATATTCTAACATTTAGTTGAGATTTTGTAAACAAAACAAAGTGTAAAAAAACGGACTTAATGACGAATTTTAAGTGATATTTTTATATAGATTTTTTGTAAAAAAGTCCTTGACAACACTTATTATTTATGATAATATATACAAGCCCAATACGGAGAGATACCGAAGTGGTTATAACGGAACGGTCTTGAAAACCGTCGTACGGCAACGTACCGTGGGTTCGAATCCCACTCTCTCCGCCACTGCGGGTTGTAAGTTTTTACAGCCCGCTTTTTTAATTAAATAATGGTTAAATCCGTTACGCTTGCAGAAGTACTCAAGTTGGTGACGAGGCGCCCCTGCTAAGGGCGTAGGCCGGGAAACCGGTGCGAGAGTTCGAGTCTCTCCTTCTGCGCCAATAAAACCCATACATCATTTGATGTGTGGGTTTTATTCGTTTTAGTGTGAGAGACGAGAACTCTTCGTCCATGTGCGACGGTTTGCCGTCAGGCATAGGAGCACGGACATAAAATAGGATTTTGCGAAGCAAAGACAAGGCAGAGCCTTGTCGAGTCTCTCCTTCTGCGCCAAAGAAAGTCTGATATGTTATCAGGCCTTCTTTTTTGCTTTACTATCATAGGAATTTGAGACGAGAACTCTTTCGTCCATGTGCGACGATTTGCAAAAATATAAAGGACAGTAGTTAAAACTACTATCCTTTTGCTTTTATTCAAAGTTTACTTGAATATCATTATCATCTGATGTGATGATAATTTTGTTGATTGT
Organism: uncultured Clostridia bacterium; assembly: GCA_937896885.1. Classification (GTDB taxonomy): domain Bacteria; phylum Bacillota; class Clostridia; order Oscillospirales; family Acutalibacteraceae; genus Fimenecus. The sequence continues at coordinate 12,798 of CALBNX010000034.1, read as the reverse complement.
TGTGCCGAGGTTATCAATCATAATTGTTGAGACTTTGTCTTCGATATTACGACGGATAACATTTCTAAGGTCACGAGCGCCACGGACATTGCCATCCATTTTTGAGACGATTGCAGATGGTGTATTGTCGTCATAAACGAACTGAATACCCTTATCTTTGAGCACGGTTTCAATTTCAGAGAGCATAAGAATTGCGATTTTCTTATAATCTTCTTCGTCAAGTGGGTTGAACACAACAATTTCGTCAACTCTGCCGATAAATTCAGGTCTTAAAAATTCATTAAGTGCTTTGAGCACCTTTTCTCTTGAAATGTCTTTATCTGTTTTGCCAAAGCCCAATGATGTTTCTGACTTATGACTACCAGCATTTGAAGTCATAATAATTACAGTATTTGCAAAGCTAACTGTTCTGCCGTGAGCGTCATTTGTTTTGCCTTCGTCAAGGATTTGAAGAAGAATGTTCATTACATCAGGATGTGCTTTTTCAATCTCGTCAAAGAGAATGATTGAATATGGTTTTCTTCTCACCTTTTCTGTAAGTTGACCTGCTTCGTCATAGCCCACATATCCCGGAGGTGAGCCGATAAGACGAGAAACGGAGTGTTTTTCCATAAACTCACTCATATCAAGACGGATAAGCGTTTCTGGTGTATCAAAAAGTTCTGTTGAAAGTTGTTTAACAAGTTCAGTTTTACCCACACCAGTTGGTCCTACAAAAATAAATGATGCAGGGCGTTTTTGAAGTGTTAACTGAATTCTGCTACGCTTAATTGCATTTGCAACAGCTTTAACGGCATCGTCCTGACCGATAACTTTTTCCATAAGTCTGTCTTCAAGACCTTTAAGACGGTTGATGTCACCCTCAACAACCTTTGTTGCAGGGATACCTGTCCAAAGATTAATAACTCTTGCCAAGTCATCTTCTGTAACATTATTGTCTTTGGCTTTTTCTTGAAGCTCCGGTGCTTTGCCCTCACAGACTGCAAGTTCGCCCTTTGTTTTATAAAGTTCTTCATAAACAGGGTTTAAATCTTCGTCATTTTCAGGATTTGCGATTTTCTCTTCAAGTGCTTCAAGCTCTTTTTTGAGTGCTGCAATTTTCTTTTCGTTAATTTCGTTTTCACTGATTGCCTTATTTCGAAGATTTGCACAAGTGCAAGCTTCATCCAAAAGGTCGATAGCTTTGTCAGGCAAAAATCTGTCTGTGATATATCTTTCAGAAAGAGTTACTGCTTTATATACAAGATTATCGCTGATTTGAACTCTGTGGAAAAGTTCATAATAGCCTTTGATACCAACAAGCATTTTATAGGTATCTTCTATTGATGGTTCTTCGACTTTTATAGGTTGGAAACGGCGCTCAAGAGCGGCATCTTTTTCGATATGCTTTCTGTATTCATTGAAAGTTGTTGCACCGATAACCTGAATTGCGCCACGAGAAAGTGCTGGTTTTAATATATTGGCAGCATTCATTGAGCCTTCTGCATCACCTGTACCCACAAGGTTATGAACTTCGTCGATAAAGAGAATAATATTGCCTTCGCTCTTTACTTCTTCAACAAGACCTTTGATTCTGCTTTCAAACTGACCACGGAACTGTGTACCAGCAACAAGTGCCGTAAGGTCAAGAAGATGGATTTCTTTATCTATAAGTTTTGCAGGAACATTACCCTCTGCAATTCTCTGTGCCAAGCCTTCTGCGATTGCAGTTTTACCAACACCTGGCTCACCGATAAGGCAAGGATTATTCTTTGTTCTTCTGCACAAAATCTGCACAGCACGGGCAATTTCTGTATCTCTGCCGATAATTCTGTCAAGCTCGTTATTTCGAGCTTTCGCAGTCAAATCGGTACAATACATAGAGAGCATTTTTCTCTTGTCGCCCTTATTCCCCTGCTTTTTCTTGCTCTTTGGTGCATTTTTCTTGTCACCATTAAGGTCTTTGATATTTTCTTCAGGGACATCCATCGGCATCATACCAAGATTTTGCATAAATGGGAATGTTGATGCACCACCTAACTCAAAGCCGTCTTCGCCCATACTATCCATCATTTGTTCCATCTGGGCTGTCATATCTTCAAGTTGGTCTTCAGTGATACCCATATTCTCCATCATCTGTTTGATGGGACCAATATTCATCTCCATGGCACATTGGATGCAATAACCCTCATTTGTTGTTTTTTCGCCTTCCATCTTTGTTACAAAAATGACTGCGGGTCTTTGTTTGCATTTACAGCAAATCATATTTTTGTTCATTGTTTATTTATCCTTTTTCTTTGAGTTTTCAATAATCTGTTTAATTGCACTTGGAAGATAGCTGAAGAATGCAATAAATGTAAGCACAACTGCTACTACTACAAGCACAAACATAAGTGGTTCAGGAAGTGTATAGTTTGCAAAGCCTTCAATATGTGTGATTGCGCCAACTTCTGGTCCGAAGCCGATAATCACAACCATAATCACATAGAATGCACAAGTTGCAAGTTTGCCCCAGATTTCTGCTGCAACAGGACGAGTGCCAAGTGCAATAAGCACAACACTACCCAAAATCATAATGATATCTTTTGCGATAAAGAGTAAGAATACCCAAGCAAATGCTTGCATTGATTCGCTCTCTGCTGCTTTGAACTGCAAGAAAAGTACAATTGCGATTGCAAAGATTGTGAGTTTATCTGCAACTGGGTCTAAAAGTTTGCCCAAGTTACTAACCTGATTGAATTTTCTTGCAATTTTGCCGTCGAACAAATCTGAAAGTCCTGAAAGTGCAAGCACAATGAGTGACCACCAGATATAGCCTTTATAATAAAGCACTGCAAAAACAGGGATTAAGCAAATTCTTATTACTGAAAGCAAGTTTGGAATTGTTAAGCAACCATCAAAAATTAATTTTAAATTGTCTTTTAATGTTAATTTTTCTTCACTCATAATTGCACCTCATTACTTAATAATAAATTCTTTAAGAGAATCGATAAGTGGATTGATTTCATCAAGCAAACCTACCACAAAAGAATCATTTACTGCAACTGATAATTCACCATCGCCACCACCGAAGATAAAGCGAAGTGCTGTGCAAATTACTATAACTACAAGCACACCTTTGATTGCGCCCAAGACACCGCCAAGGCTTCTGTTAACTGATTTCACAAGTGGAATATCAAAGAGTTTTGAAATGTATTTTGCCGCGATTTTAAGTACAATCATCAACACAACTGCTAATAAAATAAAGATAATAATTGTCAAAGCACCAACCACAATCGGCTCTGCAATTTTATCAACAAGGCTTTGTGCAAGATTCTGAGAATCGAATTTCTGTGATGAAATTTGTTCTTTAATTGTTGAGATTTCAACGCCCGCTGATGATGCTAAAGAAACTGCAAAATCTGGAATTGAGTCTAAAACTGCATTTGCTTTTTCTGACACAGACAATGCATCAACATTTTCACTGATTTGTTCTTCAAGTGCAGTTACAATTTGCTTTTCAACGAATCCATCATAAACTGTTTGTGAAACAACAGGACTTATCTGGAATGACAAGAAAATTGCTGCCACCACAGACACAAGTTCTAATAATGTTCTTACAAAACCTTTTTTGGCTGCAAAGAATACATAAGCTGCGAAAATTGCAACAAGAACGATATCTAAAATTATTGACATAAAATCACCTCATAAATTAGTCTTTATCTTTATTATCCCCTACTGTTGAGTAGCGGTTAATTGCATCGGATGAATAAACATATGTATTTCTTGAATTAACAAGAACTTTTTGTGCGTCGGCATTTACTTCAGCACTACCACAAGGTTTGCCTTTCATAGTGAATGTTTGCACATCGCTACCTGTAAGCACCGAAACATATTTGCCATCAGTTGAAACTGATTTGACCATTCCGTCAATTTCTTGTGTAAAGAGTTCTTTGCCTGATTTATTATAAACCTTGATTATTTTTTGAGTTGTACTTGAATATTTTGAAAGAACAAGAATTGCGCTGTTGTTATCTGAAATAAAGAGTTGATATGTGGTATTAACTGAAACATCAATCTTCTCTTTAACTTCGTCACCCTTTATAATCTCGCAAACATTGTTTCCCATTACCATTACTGTTTCATTTGAAAGGAATTTAACATTCGCTATTGCTGAATCTGTATATTCAAAGGTTGCCGCAGGCTCGGTTTTATTCTTATTGAAGATATGCACTTTCGTATAAACTGAGCCGTTATTCACACCCAAAACCGCTACCACATAGTTTTTGCCGTTATCTGAAATATCGCAAGAAACAATATGCTCTTTTGCACATTTCCAAGCAAAGATTTGTTCACGACTACTGTTGAAAACCGTCAGCATACTTTCGGCGTTATCTGCTCTTGTTGCAATTGCCACAGAACCGTCTTTGCCCATTTCACCTGTTAAGATTATATGGTCCATTTCTTTTTCATAGAGTACTCTTGTTTTTGACTGGACTCTAAATTTCTTTGCCCCTTCATCAAAAAGAAGAATTCGACCACTGTTTGTGCTTATTACAGGATAGTCATAATCGTGAGCAATGTTTGACAATTCTTTGGCTGTTGAATTAAGCACCTTTATGTTTGAGTCATAAACCAAAACCAAGTCTGAATTCGTTAGTCCGACATCATCAATTTCAACACTATTTACACTATAAGGATAACCTTCGCCTGTGCCCAATTTTGCCATTGCAGATGCAAAATAGTCACCTACAGTTGAAAATGTTACCCCGCCAAACTGTGCAGCAGCAATCAAAATAAGCAACAAAACAACAAGAATAATCGCAAGCAATTTCATTGTTTTAACACTTTTATTGCTGACACCTTTTTTTATTATTTTATTGAGTTTTATTGGCTTTTTTGCCTTTTTCTTTTTCGCCACTCAAATCACCACACATCAATAATAAACTTTATTGAGATATAATCCACACGCTTCTGCAGTTACACCTGCTTTATCACGATTACGGCTTTCTATAATCTGCGAAATTGTGCCTTTTTCGATTTTGCCACGTTGGATATCGAGCAAAGTGCCCACAATAATTCGCACCATATTATATAAAAACCCGTTACCACTAATTTTGATTTCAACTATCTCTCCGTTACGAACAACTGAACAATCATATATTTCACGGGTTTTATCTAAAACTTCACTTCCAACACTACAAAAAGCAGAGAAATCGTGAGTTCCAATAAATGATTTTGCTTCTTTGTCAAGCATTTCTGCATCTAATTCATAAGGGTAAAATATCGCTTTATCTTCATAAAAAGGATTGCGATATCTTCCGTTATAAATTAAATAAACATATTCTTTGCCACGGCTGTCATATCTTGCGTGAAAATCATAATCGACTTCTTTGCAATCATAAACAGATATTTCGGGCGGAAGATAAAAATTGAGTGCGTCAGGAATTTTTTCTGTTGGAATATTACATTCTGTTCGCACATTACAACAGAACATATTAGCATGAACACCTGCATCGGTTCGACTGCACCCTATTATATTTTCATCTTTGCCACTTATATTTTTAAAAGCGTTACATAATTCTTGCTGAACGGTATTTCCGTTAGGTTGAATTTGCCAACCGTGAAAATTTGTCCCGTTATATCGCAAGACCAAAAGTAAATTCCGCATTATATTCACCACAATAAATATTGAGTAAGATTATTGAAATAATCACTAAAATTACTGCTAAAAGACCAAGATAATCTCTTTTTGAGAATTTTAATGCATTCATTGTTGTTTTGCCAACACCACCGTTATAACAACGGCAAGTCATTGCATTTGCCAACTCATAAGCGCGTCTTATTGAGTTAAAAAGCAAAGGAATAAACAATGGGATAAGTGCCTTTGCGCGTTTTATGATGCTACCCTGTTCAAAGTTTGCACCACGGCTTTTTTGTGCGCTCATAATTTTGTCAACTTCTTCAATGAGAGTTGGAATAAAGCGCAAAGCAATTGTCATTATCATTGTAATTGTGTGAAAATCAAGACCGATTTTCTTAAATGGTGCGAAAATACGGTCAAGCCCGTTTGTAAGGGATGTTGGGGATGTTGTGTAAGTGAGCATTGTGCTCATTACAATAAGCAAAGATATTCTCAATGCCATAAATACAGCTGTCAACACGCCACCACTTGTAATTTTGATTTTCCACACATTAACAAGAGTGATTCCACCATCGTTATAAGCAATTTGCAAAATTGACGTGATAACAACAATCAAAATGATTGGTTTTAAACCTTTTAAAACTGTTTTTAGTGGAATTTTTGAAATTGCTATTACCAATGCTGTTACTAGGAAACAAAATGCTAATGAAACAAAGTTGTTTGAGAGAAAGACCATCACAATAAATGATGTTACAAACAACAATTTCATTCTAGGGTCAAGCTTGTGAACAACTGAATCCATTGGGAAATACTGACCGAGAGTAATGTCTTTAATCATTGTTCACACTCCCCTCAAAAAGTCTTTTGAGTTGCATGTATCCCTGTTCAACTGTATAGACTTTTTCGCTGACAGGATAACCTTTTTCACGAAGTTTTATGAACACTTCTGTGATTTGTGGAACTGAAAGACCGATTTTTTGAAGATGTGCACTATTCTCAAAAATCTCGTCAACTGTGCCTGTCAAATCGACTTTTGCGTCGTTCATAACGATAACTTTTGTAGCAAAACGAGCAACATCGTCCATACTGTGAGATACGATTATAACAGTATTACCTGTTTTTTCACGATAGTTTTTAATAAGGTCTAAAATATGCTCTCTGCCCATTGGGTCAAGACCACTTGTTGGCTCGTCGAGAATGAGAATTTCAGGTTCCATTGAAATTACACCTGCAATGGCTACTCTTCTTTTCTCGCCGCCTGACAAGTCAAATGGTGATTTTGCGAGCATTTCATCAGGGATTCCAACATATTTTGCAGCTTTTCTAACGCGCTCGTCTATCTCTGTAACAGATAGCCCCATATTTGTTGGACCAAAGGCAATATCTTTATAAACTGTGCTTTCAAAAAGCTGATATTCGGGATATTGAAAACAAAGACCAACTCTGAAACGGGTATCAAAAAGTGTTGACTTTGACTGATGAATGTTTTCGTCATCGAGAAAAATCTTACCACCAGTTGGTTTTAAGAGTCCGTTTAAATGTTGAACAAGCGTGCTTTTGCCAGACCCTGTGTGCCCAATTATTGCAACAAAGTCACCTTTTTCGATATTTATATTTACATTATCAAGTGCGGTGATTTTGAAAGGAGTGCCCGCACCATATATATATGTTAAATTTTCTGTTTGCAAGTGGGACATTTTTTACTGACCTTTCAATAAATCATCTATATTTTCAACTAATTCGTCGATACTTAACAAGTCATTTTTAAGATTGATGCCATCTGCACGAAGCATATCAGCCAGTTGACAAGTCTGTGGCACATCAAGACCAATACTACGAATTCTCTCGGCATCGGCAAAGACTTCTTTTGGTGTACCATCCATTAAAAGTCGGCTATCATCCATAACCACAATTCTGTCGGCTTCAACGGCTTCTTCCATATAATGAGTGATAAATACAACTGTAATTCCAAGCTCTCGATTAAGGCGTTTGATTGCATTCATAACATCACGACGACCAATTGGGTCAAGCATTGCTGTTGGCTCGTCAAGAATTATACAACGAGGCTCCATTGCAATTATGCCTGCGATTGCAACACGTTGTTTTTGACCGCCCGACAACTTATGTGGACCATGTTTGCGATATTCATACATACCCACAGTTTTAAGAGCATTGTCAACTCGTCTGCGAATTTCGGTGGGCTCGATACCCAAATTTTCAGGACCAAAAGCCACATCTTCTTCGACTATTGTTGCAACAATCTGGTTATCGGGATTCTGAAAAACCACGCCAACCGTCTGTTTTATTTTTATGTCGTCTTCTTCGTTAATTGTATCCATTCCGTCAACCAAGACTCTGCCCTTTTCGGGAAGTAAAAGTCCGTTAGCAAGTTTTGCCAATGTGCTTTTACCCGAGCCATTATGACCGAGAATTGCCACAAATTCACCTTTGTCAATTGACAAAGAGAAATCTTTGACAGCGGGCGCTAAAACCACACCTTCTTCGTCACTTTCATAACGAAATGTTACATTTTCAAATTTGATAATTGCCATTATTTACTCCAAATCGCAGATGCACCACAAGGTAAAACTAATCCGTTTTCGGTAGCTCGAAGTCCGATTTCACTACCTGTGACTTGACCACCAAAGCGTGTTTTCACAACTGCACCTAAAATATATTCCATGACTGAAGGACTAAGTCCTGTTGTGTATGAGTTTATAAGCATCATAAGCGGGTCGTCACTTAACACTTGACTGCAAAGTTCAACAAATTCATAAACTTCATTTTCAAGTTTCCAGACTTCGCCACCTGGACCTCTGCCATAAGATGGTGGGTCCATAATGATAATGTCATATTTATTGCCACGACGGATTTCACGTTGAACAAACTTAATGCAATCGTCCACAATCCATCGAACAGGTTTATCAGCAACACCTGAAGAAACTGCATTTTCTTTTGCCCAGAGAGTCATACCCTTTGACGCGTCAACATGGCAAACAGAAGCGCCCGCTTTAAGTGCTGAAATTGTTGCGCCACCTGTATAAGCAAAGAGATTTAAAACTTTCACTTCACGGTTTGCATTTTTAATAACTTCTGCAACTCTATCCCAGTTTGTTGCTTGTTCAGGGAAAAGCCCCGTATGCTTAAATCCCATTGTTTTAATATTGAATGTTAAATCACGGTAGTTGATTGTCCAAAAATCAGGGATTTTATTTCTGATTTCCCATTGTCCACCACCCGAATTTGAACGATGATAGATAGCATCAGCTTTTTTCCAGAGTGGATTTTTCTTTTCTGTTTTCCAGATTACCTGTGGGTCAGGACGAATGAGTGTAATATTACCCCATCTTTCAAGTCGTTCACCACAAGAACAATCTATCAATTCATAATCTTTCCAATTATCTGCTACTCTCATTATACTAATCTTTCCCTAATTACTGATGCAACTGATTCACCAAGCTCTTTAATCTGTTCATAGTCTTTGCCTTCAAGCATTACACGAATAAGTGGCTCTGTGCCTGAAAGACGGACAAGAATTCGACCTTCGTCACCAAGTTTTTCTTCGACTTGTTTAATTGCATTCCGTACTTCTTTATCTTTTTTAAACTGTGCTTTACCAAATTTTGAGACACGCACATTGATAAGCACTTGTGGATAAACTTCCATTTCATCTGCAAGTTCTTTAAGAGTTTTACCTGTATCTTTTACAACGGCTAAAAGTTGGATAGCAGAGAGCTGACCATCACCTGTTGTTGCATATTTCAAGAAGATAATGTGACCTGACTGCTCACCGCCGATGCTGTATCCATTTTCAACCATATTCTCAAGAACATAACGGTCACCAACATTTGTTTTTTCACATTTGATTCCGTTATCTTCGCAGAATTTGAAAAATCCCATATTACTCATAACAGTAACAACGGCTGTATCTTTTTTGAGTTTGCCGATTTGTTTCATATGTTTTGCGCAAACGGCAATACACTTGTCACCGTCAACAACCGCACCTGTATGGTCAACAGCAAGCATTCTGTCAGCATCACCATCAAATGCAAAACCTAAATCGCAACCGTTTTCAACTACAACTCTCTGTAAGTTTTCAAGATGTGTTGAGCCACAGTCTTTATTGATGTTTACACCGTCTGGTTTGTCACTGATAACAACTATTTCTGCGCCAAGACGAGTAAAAACTTCTTCTGCTGAAACACTTGAAGAGCCATTTGCACAGTCAAGTGCGATTTTATAACCCTTGAAGCTCATATTTGTTGCAGAAAGAAGATGCTCGATATAATCATTAATAGCATCTGCTTTTCTTTTTGCCTTACCTACTCCACCACCGATAGGAGTTGGAATCTCGATAGCATTATCAAGAATAATTGCTTCAATTTCATTTTCAAGTGTGTCTGGTAATTTATAACCATTTGACTGGAATATTTTAATTCCGTTATATTCACAAGGGTTGTGAGATGCAGAAATCATAATACCCGCATCATAACCATATTCTTTTACGAGATATGCCACCGCTGGAGTTGGTACAACACCCAATTTCAAAACATCTGCACCAACTGAACAAAGACCTGCTGTAATTGCATTTTCAAGCATTTGTGAAGATGCACGAGTGTCAAGTCCTATAAGAACTTTTGGCTTTTTGCCATTTAAATTCTTAGTTAATACCATAGCAGCTGCACGGCCTATCTGCATTGATAATTCACATGTAAGCTCTGTATTTGCAACGCCACGAGCGCCGTCTGTACCAAAAAGTCTGCCCATTATAAAAGCTCCTTAAAATAATGAAGTTTGAATGTTTTTCTTGTTTGTTTCGTTAAATTTAAAGCCTAAATGTTCATAAGCCAATGGTGTTGCAACTCTGCCTCTTGGAGTTTTTGCAAGAAATCCGATTTGCATTAAATATGGCTCATAAACATCTTCAATTGTAACTGCTTCTTCACCGATTGTTGCCGCGAGAGTTTCAAGTCCCACAGGGCCACCGTTGAAGTTCTTAATCATTGTTGTAAGCATAAGACGGTCAATATTATCAAGACCGATTTCGTCAATTTCCATTCTGCCGAGAGCAATTTTAGCGTTATCTTCACTGATTACGCCATTGCTCATAACCTGAGCAAAGTCTCTTGCTCTCTTTAAGAGTCGGTTAGCAATTCTTGGTGTTCCACGAGAGCGAGATGCAATTTCAAGAGCACCACCATCATCCGTGTAAATATCAAGAATGCCTGCACTACGCTTTACAATCTGTGACAATTCTTCAGGTGTATAAAGTTCAAGTCTTAAAATAACACCGAAACGGTCACGAAGTGGCGCTGTTAGTTGACCTGCACGGGTTGTTGCACCCACAAGTGTAAATCTTGGCAAGTCAAGACGAATGCTTCTTGCAGACGGACCTTTACCGATGATAATATCAAGTGCATTATCTTCCATTGCAGGATATAGCACTTCTTCAACTGAACGGGATAAACGGTGGATTTCGTCGATAAAAAGCACGTCACCGTCGTTAAGGTTTGTAAGCAATGCCGCAAGGTCACCGGGCTTTTCGATTGCTGGGCCTGATGTTACACGGATTTGCACGCCCATTTCATTTGCAATAATCCCCGCAAGAGTAGTTTTGCCAAGTCCTGGAGGTCCATACAACAGCACATGGTCAAGTGTGTCACCACGATTTTTTGCGGCTTCAATATATATTCTCAAATTTTCTTTTGCTTTTTCCTGACCGATATATTCAGTTAAGTTTTTAGGTCTTAATGAAATTTCTATATCGTGGTCAGTTTCAGTAAAGTCGGGAGTAATTATTCTGTCTTCGTTTTGAAAATCCATTGTTTAATCCCCCTTAACCTAGTGCAAGCATTTTGAGTGCTTGTTTAATAATATCTTCAACTGAAAGTGATGGGTCAATTTTGCTTACCGCTACACTTGCATCACTTTGTGAGTAGCCAAGCATTTCAAGAGCCGCAACAGCTTCAGCGGCGTTTGAATTCGTGAGAGTTGAGCTGACTGCAGTTAAATCAACTGATGTGTCAACACCTGCAAATGCTTTGCCAACTTTGTCTTTGAGTTCCATACAAATTCTCTGTGCAAGTTTAGGACCGACACCGTTTGCTTTTGTGAGTGCTTTATGGTCGCTCGCCGCAATGCTTAGTGCGATTTTATCAGGAGTTAATTCTGACAGAATTGCAAGTCCCATTTTAGGGCCAACGCCGTTAACAGTTATAAGCATTTTAAAGCAATCCATTTCAGTCTTGTCATAAAAGCCAAAAAGTTCCATTGCGTCTTCACGAACATTGAGATATGTGTAAAGTGTGACTTTCATTCCCATTGATGCACATTTTTGTGAAGTTGTGAGAGTAGTCATACAACGGAATGCAACACCATTCACATCAACACATACCGTATTCACATCAAAGTCAACTACATTTCCTGTTACTGAATAAATCATAATTTTTTCCTTTATTTTAAGTTTCTTAATTTTCCCATTAGTGAGCCACTTGCGTGTGCGTGACATATTGCCATAGCAAGAGCATCGGCAGTATCGTCAGGCTTTGGGATTTTTTCAAGTTTCAAAATAACTCTTGTCATTTCCTGGACCTGTTTTTTCTCGGCTCTGCCATATCCTACAACACTCTGTTTCACCTGTAATGGTGTGTATTCAAAAATCTCCAGACCATTTTTCTGAGCTGCAAGGTTGATAACTCCCCTTGCTTGTGCTACGTCAATAACTGTTTTTGCGTTAGTGTTATAAAAAAGTTTTTCAATAGCCAATGCATCAGGTTTGTATTTAGTTATAATATCCTGTATTCCGTCATACACCATTTCAAGTCTCTCATTAAAGGGTGTTTTTGCCTCAGTTGTAACTGCACCGTAAGCCAACACCTGAAAACGATTTGCGGTATAATCGATAACTCCCCAACCCACTATTGCATAGCCCGGGTCGATGCCTAAAATCACCATGACATACTACCTCACTATATAATCAATCAATTATAACATATTACATTATAAATGGCAAGAAAAAAGGGACTTAAAAAAGCCCCTTTTTACACATAATTTTCAGTTTGTTAATAATTATTTTTTATTGTTTTTGTCGCGTTCGCGGATAACAAATCGTGTTGGTGTGCCTTCAAGTCCGAAAACTTCACGGATTTGGTTATCGAGATAACGCTGATAGCTATAATGGAACAAGTCTTTATTAT
>CALBNX010000033.1 GCA_937896885.1 uncultured Clostridia bacterium | reverse complement strand
TCGCAAACTTCAGCGAGGAATGGTCTGTCAATGCCGATAAGTCTTCCGTGACGAGCAGCACGACGAAGAAGACGACGAAGAACATAACCACGACCGCTGTTTGACGGAAGAACACCGTCACCAACCATAAATGTTGTGCTACGGATATGGTCAGTAATAACACGAAGTGAAATGTCCTTTTTAGCATCCTTATGATATTCAATACCTGAAATATCAATAATGTGCTTCATAATATTCTGAACTGTGTCAACTTCGAAAAGATTTTCAACATCCTGCATAATACAAGCAAGACGCTCCAGTCCCATACCTGTATCAATATTAGGATTTGCAAGACGGGTATAGTTGTTGTTACCGTCATTTTCAAACTGTGTGAAAACAAGGTTCCAAACTTCGATAAAACGGTCACATTCACAACCAACTTTACAATCAGGACTGCCGCAACCCTTATCAGGACCACGGTCAAAGTAAATTTCTGAACAAGGACCACAAGGACCTGCACCGTGTTCCCAGAAGTTATCTTCCTTGCCAAAACGAACCATGTGTGATGGGTCAACACCTACTTCTTTAGTCCAGATGTCATATGCCTCGTCATCTTCAAGATAAACGCTGACATAGAGTAAATCTTCAGGGATTTCAAGTACCTTTGTAAAGAATTCCCAAGCCCAAGCAGTTGCCTCGTGTTTGAAATAATCACCGAATGAGAAGTTACCGAGCATCTCGAAATATGTTCCGTGACGAGCAGTTTTACCAACATTCTCAATATCAGGTGTACGGATACATTTTTGGCAAGTTGTAACACGATTTTTTGGTGGTGTTACTTCACCTGTAAAGTATTTTTTCATTGGTGTCATACCTGCGTTGATAAGCAAGATACTCTTGTCACCCTGTGGCACAAGAGAAAAGCTTGGAAGACGCAAATGGTCTTTGCTTTCAAAGAATGCAAGGTATTTTTCTCTTAATTCATTAAGACCTGTCCATTTCATACAGACTACTCCTATTTTATAAAATATATTCAATAAATTATACAATTATAAGAGCAAGATGTCAATAAAATATCTTTACAAAACTATTGTTTTATCGGCTCAATTCATTTATAATAGACCTATATGTGAGTTAGGGGGCGAATTTTTGAAACATAGAAATAAAGCGAATGTTATTTTTGTTCTTTCTGTTTTATTTATGGCATTTTTAATATCAGTTCCTTTTTTATGTGGTGCAATCAACAAAACCATATCAAATACGCCTGATTTTGTTGAAGGAAAAGCTAATTTTTCAGATACTCGCACCAATAGAAATCGCGCCATTTATCTTTCAGGTGAGTGGCTTCGATTCGAAGGTTATATTATAACTGAAAATGCTGAATTAACTGGCAGTTTCGTTCAGATTCCCCCATCATTTTCAACTCTTTCTACTAGTAACGAAAGCAATGGTTGTAATTGTTCATATATGATGAGCATAAAAGGTCTTGACCTTAAAAATGCTATTGTTTATATCCCTAACTTTGCTGGGGTTTATCAGGTGTTTATCAATGGTGAATTGGTAACACAGAGTGGCTCATTCACAGAGTCAAAAATTTCAGCAAATATGGAGCTTGACGCTATTCCTGTTCAGTTTGAAAGTGACAAAGAATATAATATAATTATTGAAGTTACCTGTGAACTGATGCCTGGTATCTATATGAACCCTGTTATTGCCGATTATTCATTTACAATGCAATTTGCAGATATTGCCAAATCAACGCGTTCATTTATTTTCGGTATTGTTTTCTTTCTTGGATTCTTTATTCTGTTCTATTCAATAAAAAACCATAACTTGTTTTCATCAAAATGGTTGCCACTTCTTTGTTTCTTGGTGGCAATAAGAATGATGATTTCAACCGAAGGATATTCTGCTTTCAGATTTTTATTTGCAACAATTAACTATGAGCAAATCACTTTGCTTATTTGTATGTCAACATTCATCATCAAGCTTGTGTCTTTGCTTTTCTATTCTGACACTCTTGATATGAATATCAGCAAAAAAACATTTATTGCGGTTTCATTAAGCACCGTACTTTGCACAATTATTACAACTATTTTTCCATCAATTTTCTTTAACCCATATTACTATATAATTATTCAGTCGGCTACTTTACCACTTGATATTATTCTTATAAATCATCTTGCAGACAGTGTCGCAAGAAAAGTACCATATTCAACCGCTTATCTTTTCGGATATATAGCACTTGTGTCAGGTATTATGATTGACTGTTGCTATACCAACGGACTTATTCCGTTTGCATCGTCATATTTTATGCCCGTACTTTTCACTGTGTTTATTCTTATTTTTACAAATGTTTTCTTCGATAAGATTTCTAAAATTCACGAAGCATCATTAAGAGCAGCCGAATTGGATAAAGAGCTTCATATGGCTAACACGGCTGTTATGATTTCGCAAATCCAACCACATTTCCTTTACAACGCACTTAACACTATTAAATATCTTATTAAACGTGACCCTAAATCTGCTGAAAAGGCTGTGATTTCCTTTTCTAAATATTTAAGGGGAAATATGGAGTCAATCACGCAAAAAACTCCTATCCCGTTCAAAGAAGAATTAGAGCACATTAAAAACTATTGTGATATTGAGCTTTTAAGATTTGGCGATAAAATCGAGATAATCTATGACACCGAGTTTGTTGAATTCAATGTGCCATCACTTACAATTCAACCACTTGTTGAAAATGCTATTAAACACGGTGTTACTAAAAAAGCTGAAGGTGGCACAGTTAAGATTTCAACAAAACTTTTAGATGATTACTATTATATTATAATTGAAGATGATGGCATAGGTTTCGACCCGCAAAATCCCGACTATACTCCTGACGATAACCACGCACATGTGGGACTTTCGAATGTTACTAATCGACTTAAAACGATGGTGAATGCTAAAATTGTAATTGATAGTCAGATAGATGTTGGCACAAAAATCACCATTAAAATCCCGAAAGGAGAATGAAAATGCGCGTAATGATTGTTGACGACGAAAGAATGGCGACCGAAGAGCTTTATGACATTTGTGTTTCTCACCATGCAATTCGCGAAGCCGTTACTTTTGATAACCCTGCCGACGCATTGGTTTTTATTGCACAAAACAGTGATGTTGACATTGCTTTTCTCGACATTGAAATGCCAATTATGACAGGTCTTGATTTGGCAAAGCGTATTAACACTATCAGCGGTGATACTAAAATCGTTTTTGTTACAGGTTTTAAAGAATATGCCTATGACGCATATCAGGTAAATGCTATCGGCTACATCTTAAAGCCCTATGACGACGATGCAGTCTTTAAAGAAATTGAAAAGGCACAGAAAATGTCTGACACTATTCCAAAGAAAGAAGTTAACATTAAGACTTTCGGATATTTTGATATTTTCGTTAATAACAAGCCTGTTTATTTTTCAAGTGCAAAGGCGAAAGAATTTATGGCATTGCTGGTTGACCGTCAAGGTGGCGCTGTAAGCACAGAACAAGCAATCAGCGCATTATGGCCTGACAGAGAATATGACGAAACAGTGCAGTCTCTTTTCAGAAAAATGCTTAAAAGTCTTCGCGCGTCACTTTCAGATGCAGGCATTTCTGATATCTTTGTTGACGAAAGAAATCAGCGAAGCATTGATGTTTCAAAATTCTCTTGCGACTATTATAAATTCATTGAAAACCCAAGAGAAAGTGTTGACACATTCCACGGCGAATATATGACTGGCTATACTTTTGCAAAACCAACAGCCATTAAAATTCGTAATAAGTTTTATGAGATAAAAGGAATTTAAAACGCAAGAATGCAAGAATTCAGAAACTAAAAAGAATATTGTAAAAAAGCAACCCCACTCTCATTTGAGAATGGGGTTTTGTTATTGGGTTCCTGAGTTTTTGCGTTTAGAATAATCCATCTATCTTTCCATCGCTGTCAACATCGATTTTGTATGCTGCAGGAACTTTTGGAAGTCCTGGCATTGTCATAATGTCACCTGTAAGGCAAACAATAAAGCCGGCACCTGCTGAGAGTTTAACTTCACGAACTGTCATCTGGAAGTTTTCAGGCTTGCCAAGTTTTGTTGGGTCATCTGACAATGAATACTGTGTCTTTGCAACGCAGATTGGAAGCTTGTCTTTGCCAAGTGCTTCAATATCCTTGATTGCTTTTTCAGCAGCAGCCGTGAAAATTACGCCATCTGCACGATAAATCTCTTTTGCAATTGTGTTAAGCTTTTCTTTGATTGGAAGTTTTTCATCATAGAGTGGCTGGAAATCTGCTTTGCCTTCGTCGATAACTGCGCATACTTTTTCTGCAAGGTCCATACCACCCTTGCCACCTTTAGCGAATACTTCAGCAAGAGAAACAGGCACTTGCATTTCTTCACAGAATTCTTTAATATATGCGATTTCAGCATCAGTGTCAGTATGGAATTTATTGATTGCTACAACAACTGGCACATTGTATTTTCTCATATTTTCAATATGAGTTTTAAGGTTTACAATACCCTTTTTGAGTGCTTCAACATTTTCTTCTTGTAAATCTGCACGAGCAACTCCACCATTGTATTTAAGAGCACGGATTGTTGCAACAACTACGATACATTCAGGTTTAAGGCCTGCATAACGGCACTTGATGTCAAGGAATTTTTCGGCACCAAGGTCTGCACCGAAACCTGCTTCTGTGATACAATAGTCTGCAAGTTTAAGTGCGAGTTTTGTTGCAGTAACAGAGTTACAACCGTGAGCAATATTTGCGAATGGTCCACCGTGCATAATTGCAGGTGTATTTTCAAGTGTCTGCACAAGGTTTGGTTTGATAGCATCTTTTAAAAGTGCAGCCATTGAGCCAACTGCATTCAAATCTTTTGCATAAACAGGCTCGTTATCAAGAGTGTATGCCACGAGAATGTTGCCAAGTCTTGCTTTAAGGTCATCAATATCTGTTGCAAGGCAAAGAATAGCCATAATTTCACTTGCAACTGTAATCATAAATCCGT
Source organism: uncultured Clostridia bacterium (assembly GCA_937896885.1). Classification (GTDB taxonomy): domain Bacteria; phylum Bacillota; class Clostridia; order Oscillospirales; family Acutalibacteraceae; genus Fimenecus. The sequence continues at coordinate 17,856 of CALBNX010000033.1, read as the reverse complement.
CTTCGCGAGGTACACCGTTAACCTTACCGCCAAGTCCAACGATTACATTACGAAGTGCACGGTCATTCATATCAAGACAACGCTTGAAAAGAATTCTTCTTTGGTCAATTCTCAAATCATTACCCTGTTGCATATGGTTGTCAATAATTGCACAAAGAAGGTTATTTGCAGCAGTAATTGCGTGCATATCACCTGTGAAATGGAGATTGATGTCTTCCATAGGGATAACCTGTGAATATCCACCACCTGCAGCGCCACCTTTAACACCGAAAACTGGTCCCATTGATGGTTCACGAAGTGCGATACAAGCATTTTTGCTGATTTTGTTCATTGCCTGACCAAGACCAACTGTGATAGTTGTTTTGCCCTCACCTGCTGGAGTTGGGTTGATAGCAGTAACAAGAATGAGTTTTCCGTTTTCTCTGTCTGCATATTTTTTGTTAAGAGAAAGTGGAAGCTTTGCCTTGTATTTGCCATACATTTCAAGGTCATCAGCATCAATATTGAGTTTTTTTGCAATTTCCACGATTGGTAAGCAAGGTGTCTGTTGTGCGATTTGAATGTCTGAAAGCATAATAATTTTCCCCCTGAATTTATTTCAGTAATTGATTTAATTTATTCATCATTTCCTTTGTTGGTGTGGGAATGTGCTCAAAAGGAAACTTAATTTTCATATTGTCATATTTAGTCTGACAAATTTTCTTGAACGGTAAAAGTTCAACTTTATCAATACAAGAATGATTTTTAACAATTTTGTTGAGTTTCTCTATATTATTCTCGTTATCGTTGAGCGTTGGAATAATCACTTGTCGCAGAGTGACAGGAATTTTCTGTTCATTTAAATAATACAAGAATTCCAACGGTTTTTCAAGTGAGCAGCCAACATTTTCTATATACAAATCATTTTCTGTATATTTGACATCAAGCAATACTCTGTCAGTTTCACTAAGCAACTTTTTAATATTGTCATTGAGAATACTACCCGAAGTATCAAGACAAGTGTTTATGCCGTTTTCGTGGCAGAGTTTGAAAATTTCATAACAGAATTCAGCTTGCAAAAGTGGCTCACCGCCCGAAAGGGTTATCCCACCTTTATCACCGAAATATTCTTTATAATGCAAAGCCTTTTCTACTATCTCTTGGGGTGTGAGTTGCTTTTCACTTTGCATATCCCAAGTGTCAGGGTTATGACAACACTTACAACGAAGGTTGCAACCTTGCAAGAAAACCACAAAGCGTAACCCTGGTCCATCAAGAGTACCAAGACTTTGAATTGAATGAACCTGACCTGTCATAATTACATTGCCTCGTGGAATGTTCTGCTTATAACTTCTCTCTGCTGTGCCTTTGAAAGCTTGTTGAAATTAACTGCATAACCCGAAACACGAATTGTAAGATTAGGATATTTTTCAGGATTTTCATAAGCATCCATAAGAGTTTCCCGATTAAGCACATTGACATTAATGTGGTGTGCTTTCTTTGCGAAATAGCCGTCAAGGATGGCAACGAGATTGTTTACTCTTTCTTCATCATCACGGCCAAGTGCTTCAGGTGTGATTGAGAATGTGTTTGAGATACCGTCACGGCAATCGTCATAACTGATTTTTGCAACAGAGTTGAGAGATGCGAGCGCGCCGTTTTCTTCACGATTATGCATTGGGTTAGCACCTGGAGCAAAAGGCTCTGCGTTCTTTCTTCCGTCAGGTGTAGCACCTGTGTTTTTGCCATACATAACATTTGATGTAATAGTGAGCACAGAAAGTGTGTGAACAGCGTTTCTGTATGTTGGTGTCTTGCGGAGCTCGGTAATTACTCTGTGAGCCATATCCTTTGCGATAAGGTCAACTCTGTCATCATCATTACCATATTTAGGGAATTCCCCAATTGTATTGAAATCTGTCACAAATCCGTCTTCGTCTTTGATAGTTTCAACATTTGCAAATTTGATAGCGCTTAATGAGTCTGCAACAACTGAAAGACCTGCGATACCAAAAGCCATAAAGCGTTCAACATCAGTATCGTGAAGTGCCATCTGTGTTTTTTCATAAGCATATTTATCGTGCATATAGTGAATAACATTCATTGTGTTAACATACAAGTGGCTAAGCCATTCAATATAGATTTGGAAACGCTCCATCACCTTGTCAAAATCAAGGTTATCCATAACAGGCATTTGTGGGCCAATATGCATTTTGCTTGTTGTATCATAACCACCGTTGATTGCAATAAGCAAGAGCTTTGCAAGATTGCAACGAGCACCAAAGAACTGCATCTGCTTGCCAACTTTCATTGCAGAAACGCAACAAGCAATAGCATAATCATCACCATAAATTGGGCGCATTACATCATCATTTTCATATTGAATTGAGTCTGTATCTTTTGAAACCTTTGCGCAGAATTTTTTGAAGTTTTCTGGCAAAGAATTTGACCACAGAATTGTAAGATTTGGTTCAGGTGATGAGCCGAGAGTGTAAAGAGTGTTGAGAACACGGAAACTGTTTTTAGTAACAAGTGTTCTTCCGTCTTGCCCCATACCACCAACTGCTTCGGTAATCCACATTGGGTCACCACCGAAAAGTTCATTATATTCAGGTGTGCGCAAATGACGAGCCATTCGAAGTTTCATAACAAAATCATCCATAAGCTCTTGTGCCCCAGCTTCTGTAAGCACACCATTCTCTATATCTCTTTCAATATAAATATCAAAGAATGTGCTGACTCTACCTAATGACATTGCAGCACCATTCTGCTCTTTGATTGCACCAAGATAAGCAAAATATGTCCATTGAATTGCTTCACGAGCATTTTTTGCAGGTTGGCTAATATCAAAGCCATACATATCCGCCATTTCTTTAAGATAACCCAAGAAAGTAATCTGTTGAAAAAGTTCTTCAGATAAACGGATATTTTCTGTCTGCAAATCACCTGTTGCACGGTTTGCTTTATCTTTTTTCTTTTCTTCAATGAGTTTATCAATACCATAGAGAGCTACTCGACGATAGTCACCGATAATTCTGCCACGACCATAAGCATCGGGAAGACCTGTAATTACGTGGCATTTACGAGCTGCGCGCATTTCATCAGTATAAGCACGAAAAACACCGTCGTTATGAGTTGTTCTGAATTTAAACTCTTCTTCAACCTTTTCGCTGAGCTTATAGCCATAAGCTTCACAAGCCTGACGCACCATTCTCATACCACCAAATGGGTTAACCCCACGCTTTAAAGGGCGGTTGGTCTGAAGTCCAACGATAATTTCTTTTTCTTTATCAAGATAACCTGGTGAATAGCTTGTAAGTGAAGATACAGTTGCTGTGTCAATATCAAGCACACCGCCATATTGTCTTTCGAGCTTGAAAAGCTCGTTGAGCTTATTCATAAGGTCAGTTGTACGCTCAGTTGCACCTGCGAGAAATGAGTCGTCGCCTGTGTATTCTTTATAGTTTTGCTGAATGAAATCACGGACATTGATTTCATCTTGCCATACGCCTTTTTTAAATCCGTTCCAATTAATGTGTTCCATTATTAAAGTCCTCTCTTTCTGTTGAAAGTCCATAAAAAACAAAACTGGACAATCCAACTTTTTAAAAATTGAATTGCCCAGACGGTCGGCTATTATAAGATATTTCACATTCCCCCGTGGTAACCCACGAAATCCGTCAGTCATGTAAAATTACAGTTATATTATAACTTGCACACCCTTAAAAGTCAAGTTTCGCACAAGACAGATTTTCACCCTATTCGTCACATATATTTTGTGTATTTGCACAAAAAAACAGTGTGTCAGCAACTCTAACACACTGCATAAAATTATTTTTTCAAATGAGCACCCGTCATTGTTACTATTGCAACATTATTACCCAAATTATCACTAATTACAATCTCATAAAAACAGGTTGTACGGCCATCTTTAATAAGTTTGCTTTCACCATAAAGAGTATCACCTTTTGCCATACCAAGATAGCAAATCTGACTAACTGTTGTAACTGTAATATCTTCTTGATTGAAATTTGTTGCCACTGCAAAGACAAAATCTGCAAGCGTAAACATCACACCACCCATTACATTGCCAACGGCATTTTTGTGAGAAGCATTAAGTTTCAAACTACACTTTGCATATTTTTCTTTTACTTCATCAATCACAATACCTGTACTTTCAGTAGCATATTTATCCCCACTGAAAAATTCTCTAGCTTTTTCAAGGTCTGTCATATAAATCACCTTTTGTTAAAAAACAGCGTGTAAAATCACACGCTGTTTTTTCTTTTACTTTTTAAGTCCCAATCTTTCACTTGCTTCTTCTCGCATTTTATATTTGAGAATTTTGCCCGCCGCATTCATCGGGAATGCCTTTACAAAGTCAACATAGCGTGGAACTTTGTGTCTTGCCATATTAGCGTTAATATATGCTTTCATCTCGTCTGCTGTCATTTCTTCGCCATCTTTTAAGATGATACAAGCCATAATCTCTTCGCCATATTGTTCATCAGGTACACCGATAACCTGAACATCACTAACCTTTGGATGAGTGTAAATAAACTCTTCGATTTCTTTTGGATAGATATTTTCACCACCACGGATAATCATATCCTTAAGACGACCTGTGATGTTATAGTTGCCCTCAGGTGTTCTGCAAGCCAAGTCACCTGTATGAAGCCAGCCGTCTTTATCAATAGCCTCAGCAGTTGCCTTTGGCATTTTGTAATAGCCCTTCATAATGTTGTAGCCCCTTGCTACAAACTCGCCGTTGACACCATCAGGACAATCTTCACCTGTTTCAGGGTCGATAATCTTACATTCAACATTTGCGAATGCACTACCAACAGTTTCTGTTCTGACTTCAAGAGAGTCGTAATAACTACTCATTGTGCAACCGGGGGCTGCTTCTGTCTGACCATAAACTGAAACGATTTCTTTCATATTCATCACTTCAGTTGCTTTTTTCATAAGGTCTGCAGGACAGTTAGCACCCGCCATAATACCTGTTCTCATATATGAGAAATCAGTTTTCTTGAAGTCTTCGTGCTGCATCATAGCAATAAACATTGTCGGAACACCATTAAAGGTTGTAATATGCTCATTATGAACACAAGCGAGAGCTGGTTTTGGTGAGAAATATGGCAACGGATACATAGTTGCACCGTGAGTCATTGCCGCTGTCATTGAAAGCACCATACCAAAGCAATGGAACATTGGCACCTGAATCATCATTCTATCAGCAGTTGACAAATCCATATGGTCACCGATATATTTACCATTATTTACAACATTGTAATGTGTGAGCATAACACCTTTCGGGAAACCTGTTGTACCTGATGTATATTGCATATTGCAAACATCGTCTTTATTAACTGCAGCAGCCATTCTATAAACTGTTTCAACAGGCACTTGTGATGCACGAGCAATCGCGTCATCCCAAGTCATACAACCCTTTTGTTTGAAACCAACTGTAATAACATTTCTAAGGAATGGCAAACGACGAGAATGCAAGGTATCCCCTGACTGCATTGCATCTAATTCAGGGCAAAGCTTTGCAATAATTTCGCCATAATGTGTATCTTTTGCACCCTCAGTCAAAATCAATGTGTGAGTATCTGACTGGCGAAGCAAATATTCGATTTCTGCAATTTTATAAGCAGTATTAACTGTAACCAAAACCGCACCGATTTTTACTGTTGCCCAAAAAGCAATATACCATTGTGGCACATTTGATGCCCAAACGGCAACATGATGACCTGCTTTGACTCCCATTGCTACGAGTGAACGGGCAAAGGTGTCAACGTCATCTCTGAATTCACTATATGTGCGAGTGTAGTCAAGTGTTGTGTATTTAAAGGCATATTGGTCAGGGAATTCTTCAACCATTCTGTCAAGCACATCTGAAAATGTGTTTTCAATCAAAAGGTCTTTTTTCCAGACAAATTTACCTGTATGAGCACGGTTATAATAAAGAGTTTTCTCATTTCTTGATGGGTCATTGAACTGACGCATAAAGTTGACATATTGAGAGAAGATAATCTCCATATCGTCAAGTTCTTCGCACCAAGCAGGGTCCCAAACGAGAGAAATGAAGCCATCATAGTTTACTGAACGAAGGCTGAGCATCATTTCAGCGATTGGCAATTCACCCTCACCTGCAAGACAATATTCAATGCCGTTTTCAGTTTTTTGTGCATCACAGAAATGAACATGACGGACATAAGCACCAAGATTTTTAATAACATCTTCTGCTGATTCACCACATTCAAAATATGCTGCTGAAAGATTCCACAAAGCGCCTAAATTGTCACAAGCAAAGCCATCAAGCATATCACGAAGCACTGATGTGCTTGCAAAAAGTCCTGATGTTTCAAGCAAAAGTGTAACGCCCTTTTCTTCTGCTTGTGGAAGAACTTTACGAAGAAATTCTTCTGTCTGCTTCAATGCACTTTCACTATCTTCAGAAGCCTTTGCGCGAAGACGGATATATGGAATATGCAAATTTTCTGCGATTTCAAGGCATCTTGTCAACTCTTCTTCGATATTGCTATCTTTATCTGCTAATTCGCTGATTGTGTCAAGACAAGAAATCTTCAAATTTTTATTATATAAACGACGAAGTGTTGCCGCCGCTGTATAATCGTGAAAAGCACCGTCTTTTGCTGTGAAGAGACGATTATAAATGTTATGGAGTTCAATACCCTCAAAATGAAGATATTCTGCTACTTCACAAAAATCTTCAAAGGTACTATTATGCCACCCTTTTGTTGAAAAGGAGAGATTCATTTTTTATGCCTCCTCATAGACAATTTTATTAACTGCGTTAAGGTACGCACGGATACTTGCACCCATAATATCGGTTGAAATACCGTTACCTGAATAAAGTTTGCCACCTGAACGAAGTTTAACGAGAGCCGAGCCCATTGCTTCTTTTCCCTCTGTAACTGACTGAATCTGGAAATCGTCAAGTTCATAGTGATGACCGATAATTCTGTCGATTGCAAGGAATGCGGCATCAATAGGACCTGCACCGATGCAAACATCTTGAATTGTTTTGCCGTCTTTTTCGAGTGTAATCTGTGCACTTGCAGAGATAATGTTACCATTGTTGATAACATAACTAATCAATTTATATGTTGACGGAACCTGCAATGCAGCACTCGCTACAATTGCTTCAAGCTCTTTAAGACCAACCTTTTTCTTTGCTGCAACACGCAAAAATTCTTCATAAACTTTGTTCTGGTCATCATCTGACAAATCATAGCCAAGATTTGATGCTGCTGCGATAACATCTGCCTGACTGTCTTTTTCGTCAAGACAAATTGTTTCAGTTACGGCACTTGTAACTGTTACTGCAGCACGCTCTGTATCTGCTGTGTCGCTAATCCAACGGATTTGCTTTGCAATTCTCAAAAGTTCTGTTGTTTTGAGATTTGTTTTAACGCCATATTTTTCACCGCAGTTTTTAACCATTGTTGCAAAAGTATCCAATGAAACATGGCTACCATCAACTGCAGTCTTAACAAGAGTTGCACCCTTGCGCACAGAAAGAATTGCCTGAGCAGTTGCAAGACCATTTTTATTGTCACAACCAACACCAACTGGCACATTCACCCAAGAGTCAACTTCTGCGATAAAGTCTGCAAAATCGTCGGGCATTGTTTCTGCTGCGCTGTCACAAACTGAAACTGATGTTGCACCATTTTTCACTGCAATTTCAACAAGCTTTTTAAGAAATTCAGGCTCTGTTCTCGTTGCATCAAGAGCACAGAATTCAACACAATCACATTTTTCTTTTGCCATTTTTACTGCTTCGCCCACCCAAATAAGCATTTTATCTGGCTTTTTGTGGCAAGTATATTCCATGCCCACAGGTGAAACTGGCAATTCGATACGAATGCAAGGATGATTAGCATTTGCTAGCGCTGCTGCTGCCTGTTCAATGCTTTCTTTTGTAAGTCCTGCTGCAACTGACAATACACCTTTTTTAACAAATGATGAAACAGTTTTAACAAATAGAATATCTGTTCTCGCATCGCTAATTGCAGGAATTTCGATTACATCAACGCATAATTTCTCTAGCTGACGAGCAATTTCAATTTTTTCTTTGAACGAAAATGAGTTTTGCTCTCTGCAGAGAGTAGCATCAGCAATTCTGATTGTTTTCATAATGAGTATTCATCCTTTCATTTTTTTGAAAAAATACAATAAAAAATCCCTGAAACAGTGAATTTCTGTTTCAGGGACGAAAATTCTTTTCGCGGTACCACCCTGTTTACCGTTTATTTGCATAAATCGGTCAACTCTGTAAGGCTCTGACAAGCCTTTTGCCGTGGTAACGGGGCATGCCGTAACTACCTACACAGTTAACACCTTCAGCAGTTATGCTACGGAATGAGACTTCTTTTTCTTTTCATACTGTCTTGCACCAGACGACAGCTCTCTGAAATGAAGGGTAGGAAAAAGAATAGTTCCCTCAACGCATTTAAAAATATAAAGATTGTTTGATAGTTTAGCACAGGTTTTCTTGTTTGTCAAGAAAAATTCATTAAAAATCTGCGCCGAGCTGTAATGCTTTAAGGTTTGTTTCAAGCATATCTGCACGTTTTGCAGAAATAACCTTTGAAAGTGTTGCTTTAACATCTTCTGCGTTGAAACCACCTAAAACTTCAAGAAGTTTGCCCATCAAAATCATATTTGCAAGTGTTGGGAAACCATTTTCACTTGCAAGACGAGTTGCAGGAATGTAATAAACAGTAACATCATCACGCTCTACTTTTCTTTCGATAAGTGTTGAGTCTGCTAAAATAATACCACCTGAAACTACACTCTTTTCGAACTTATCAAGAGATGGCAAGTTCATTGCAACTAAAATATCAGGATTTGAAATGATTGGTGAGCCAACTGCTTCGTCACTAATGATAACGCTACAGCTTGCTGTACCACCACGCATTTCAGGGCCGTATGATGGCAACCAGCTAACCTGTTTGCCGTCTGTAAGACCTTTATATGCAAGGAATTTACCTGCGAAGAGGATACCCTGACCACCAAAACCTGAAAGTAACATCTGTTTTGTACTCATTATTTATCCTCCTCTGCACTTCTGTCTTTATAAACACCCAATGGATAATATGGAATCATTTTTTCGTCAATCCATTTAAGTGCCTGTTGTGGTGTAAGGCCCCAGTTTGTTGGACATGATGAAACAACTTCAACCAATGAGAAGCCTTTTCCGTCTAACTGATTCTGGAATGCCTTTTTAATTGCCTTTTTAGCATTACGAACAGCTTTAACGCTGTTTACTGTAACTCTTTCAAGATATTCAGGACCATCAAGCTGTGAAAGCATTTCACAAACCTTGATTGGATAACCACAATGGTTAACATCACGGCCATAAGGTGAAGTCTGTGTAACCTGACCTGGCAATGATGTTGGAGCCATCTGACCACCTGTCATACCATAAATTGCGTTGTTAACGAAAATAACTGTAATGTTTTCGTTTCTTGCTGCTGCGTGAACAGTTTCTGCCATACCGATTGATGCCAAGTCACCGTCACCCTGATATGTGAAAACAACGTGGTTTTCAGGGTCTGCACGCTTAACACCAGTTGCAACTGCAGGTGCACGACCGTGTGCTGCTTCAATCATATCACAGTTAAAATAGTTATAAGCCATAACAGAGCAACCAACAGGTGCAACACCGATTGTTCTGCCTTCAATACCTAATTCGTCCATAACTTCTGCAACAAGACGGTGAATAATACCGTGTGTGCAACCTGGACAATAGTGCATTGACATTTCATTTAATGAATGTGGTTTATCAAATACAACCATTATTTTGCACCTCCGTTTTCTGCTACTTCTTTAATTGCTTCTAACACCTGTTCAGGTGAAACAATCATACCACCAACACGATTGCAAAGAGTAACTGGTACTTTGCATTCTGTTGCCAATCTAACATCTTCAATCATCTGACCCATTGAGAGTTCAACAGAGATGATTGCTTTTACTTTATCTGCTGCTTTCTTAAATGGTGCAACAGGGAAAGGCCACAAAGTGATTGGTCTAATCATACCAACCTTGATGCCCTGTTTTCTTGCTTCGTTAACAGCATTCTTTGCAACACGAGAAGCGATACCGAATGCTGCGATTGCATATTCTGCATCGTCCATAAGGTATTCTTCATACATTGCTTCATTTTCTTTAATATAGTTATATTTTTCATAACGAGCAAAATTAAGCTGTTCAAGTTCTTCTGGAACAAGGGACAAAGAGTTAACAATGTTGTGCTTTCTCTCAAGCTTTGTACCAACTGTTGCCCAAGGTTTTTCTGGAGCAGGTTTAACATCAAATTCAAGAGAAACAGGCTCCATCATCTGACCCATTGTACCGTCTGCGAGAATCATTGATGTCATTCTGTATGTATCAGCAAGTTCAAAGCCCTTAACTGTAAGCTCTGCCATTTCCTGAACTGAAGCAGGAGCAAGAACTATCATATGATAGTCACCATGACCGCTGCCACGAGTTGCTTGGAAATAGTCTGACTGGCTTGGTTGAATACCGCCAAGACCTGGGCCACCACGTTGAACATTTACAACGAGTGCTGGCAAGTCTGAACCTGCCATATATGAAAGGCCTTCGCTCTTAAGTGAAATTCCAGGGCTTGATGATGATGTCATAACACGACGGCCTGCCGCTGCAACACCATATACCATATTAATTGCTGCGATTTCACTTTCTGCCTGAAGGAATACGCCACCGATTTTTGGCATTTTCTTTGCCATATAAGCAGCGATTTCTGTTTGTGGTGTAATTGGGTAACCGAAGTAATGACGACAACCTGCAATAATTGCTGCTTCGGCAATCGCTTCGTTACCTTTCATTAAAACTTTATCTGCCATTTAACTCACCTCTCCACCTTAATTACACAGTCAGGACACATAATTGCACAAGATGCGCAACCGATACAAGCAGCTTCGTCTGTAAGCTCTGCAGGGTGATGTCCCTTTTTGTTAATCTTGTCTGGTGACAACTGCAAAATGTTTTTTGGACAAGCGTCAACACAAAGTCCGCAACCTTTACAATTATCTGTTTTAAAGGTTAATTTAGCCATATATATCGCTCCTTTAATTTAGAGAATTTTATCTTGCAATGTCAACGCCAAAGGCATTGGCACTTTATCTGACAATTGGTTATGAAGTTCTGCTTTATATGCCGTTGCAACTAAAGGAAGTCCCGTCGCTTTGGACACGGCATCTGCATATGGGAGTGAATTTAACACATCTTCTGCCGTTGTTTCTTCACCTAAGTTTGAGTTGTTGACAAGTCCTGTAAATTTAATTCCACAGGCAAACTCAATTTCACCCATAACCTCAAGTGTATCTTCAACAGTTCGTGTTAAAGGTCTGCATTTATTTATTACCATGAGCATTTCATAATCATTTTCTTCTTTGATTTTAGGGGCTAATCTGCCAAGTGCCAAAGCACCACGGTCGTCGCCACCCACATCAATTAAAACTCTATGAGATGTATCATCGGTAATTGAATACATTTCTTGTGGCAATGCAGGAATATCAACATTACTGTTAGCAAATTCTGAACAGATGAGTTTAATGCCTGCACGAGCCAATTCTTCACTGCTGTCTTTTGTTCGGAAATATGGATTGACAATATCTAAATCAGCAATAGTGACTTTGTCATATTGCTTTTTCATCATCATTGCTAAATTAACGGCAACATTTGTTTTGCCACTGCCATAATGACCGCACAAAAGAGTTATTCTTTTATCATTTTTCATACTATTCATTATAATTTATTACGCTGAATTTTACCACTTACAGTTTTTGGAAGTTCTGTTCTGAACTCAACAATTCTTGGATATTTATAAGGAGCAGTTCTATCCTTAACATATTTCTGAATTTCTTTCTTGAGCTCTTCAGTAGGCTCTGTGCCCTTAGTGAGAACGATTACAGCTTTAACTACCTGACCACGAACTTCGTCAGGGGAAGCACAAACGCCACATTCAAGAACATAAGGGAGTTCCATAATAACACTTTCAATTTCAAATGGTCCGATTCTGTAACCTGATGATTTGATAACATCATCAACACGACCAACATACCAATAAAAGCCGTCTTCATCGCACCAAGCAGTATCACCTGTATGGTAATATCCGTCGTGGATAACTTCGTCTGTCTTTTCTTGGTCTCTGTAATATTCTGTGAACAAACCACAAGGTGCACCGTTTTGAAGATTAACAACGATTTCACCAACCTGACCAACTGGTACTTTGTTTCCGTCGGCATCCATAAGTGAAACATCATAAATCGGAGCAGGTTTACCCATTGAGCCGATTTTATGTGGTGCGCCTGTAAGATTACCGATAATCATTGTGCTTTCAGACTGTCCAAAGCCTTCAAGGATTTGCAAGCCCGTTGCCTTCTCAAATTGACGATAAACCTCAGGGTTGAGTGCTTCACCCGCTGTTGTCATATGCTGAACTGATGACAAATCATATTTTGAAATATCTTGTTTAATCATCATACGAAGCATTGTTGGTGGTGCACAGAATGTTGTGATTTGATATTTTGCAAACATAGGAAGAATATCTGCTGCATCAAAACGGTCAAAGTCATAAACAAATGTTGCTGCTTCTGCAAACCATTGTCCATAGAATTTACCCCACATTGATTTAGCCCAACCTGTGTCTGAAATTGTGAAATGTAATCCATCAGGGTTAACATTGTGCCAATATTTTGCAGTATGGAAATGTCCCAAAGGATACAAATGATTATGTACTGCAATTTTTGGATATCCTGTTGTACCTGATGTAAAGAACATAAGTAATGGGTCTTTGCCTGATGGTGCGTCTTCTGTGCGGTTATAGCGCGTACTGTAAAGTGTGTACTCTTCATCAAAACTACGCCAACCATCACGCTTGCCATTAACAATTAATTTATTTTTAAGTTCAGGACATTTTTCTGCTGCCAATTCAACCTGATGAGCAGTATCACCATCGGCAGTACATATGATTGTATTAACTCCTGCTGATTGGAAACGATATTCAAAATCGTGCTCTTGCAACTGATTGGTTGCAGGAATTGCGATTGCACCAAGCTTGTTAAGACCTAACACAGCAAACCAGAATTGATAGTGACGCTTGAGCACAAGCATAACTCTATCGCCTTTTTGAATTCCCAAAGATTTAAAATAGTTTGCACATTGGTTAGATGCTTTTTTCAAATCTTTAAATGTAAATCTGTTTTCAGTTTTATCGTTACTGATATGTAACATTGCAAGTTTATTTGGTTTGTCTTCTGCTAACTTGTCAATAACATCAAAAGCAAAGTTGAATTTTTCAATATTCTTAAACTCAATCTTCGTTGGTGTGCCGTTTTCATCCTTTGTAACATTAACATATTTACGATAAACACGGTCTTTTGTATCAGGAGTTGCTTTTTTTACTGCAACTGCACGGCTTGGTGTTAACTCTGGAATTGGCTCACCTGTTGGGTTAAGAACAATTGCATAGAATACGCAATCTTTACCGTTAACAGCAATCATACCGTGAGGAGTGTCACTATCATAATAAATACTATCACCAGGTCCTAAAACTTCTTGGTGTTCACCAATCTGAACAAGCAAACTACCCTCAACAACAATGTCACATTCCTGACCTGCGTGAGTTGTAAGTTCAATTTCTCTCTGCTCTGCACTTGGGTCATATTTACATCTAACATACAAAGGCTCTGCAATACGATTTTGAAAAGCATAAGCCATATTGTAATATGTCATACCGTGTGCTTCTGCAACTTCTTGACCTGCTTCTTTACGAGTAACTATAAATGATTTAAGATTTGGGCTATAACCCTCAACAATTTCTGTGACATTGACGCCGAAAACCATTGCAACACGATAAATAAAAGCAAAATTCAAGTCGCCGTTACCACTTTCGCAATTACGATATTCTTCTGCTGTGACGCCGACTTTCGCAGCCATCTCTTCGATAGTGTAGTTCTCGATTTCACGAAGTTCGCGAATACGACGCGCCATCTCTTGAATTTTGTAGTCCAAACCAGTTATGCGTTCCATAAGTTTTCTCCATTCTCGGGACGAAAAAGCACCCGTCCCAAAGTTTATGACTTTGAGACGAGCGCCGAATATCTTTCGTTGCACCCGCGGTACCACTCAAATTGCAGTTTACAACTGCCACTCAGGGTCTGACAACCCTTATGCATTCACGCAGCAATCACGGAGAGATTCTACTGACCCCACAGGGCTTTCTTTCTCTCGGCTCGGAAGCTACAAACACAAAATCGAACCCGAATGACTTTCACCAACCGTCATTTCTCTGAAACTGTCTTTTTTGTGCACTCTTCGTCAGTGCCTTTAACATTTAATTGAATGGTATTTTATCATAAACTCCATTCATTTGTCAACACATAATATTACAATTTATTGCGCTGAATTTTTCCGCTGATTGTCTTTGGAAGTTCTGTTCTGAACTCAACAATTCTTGGGTATTTATAAGGAGCAGTATGCTCTTTAACATATTTTTGAATTTCCTTTTTGAGTTCTTCTGAAGGCTCTGTTCCCTTTGTGAGAACAATTACAGCCTTAACTACCTGACCACGAACTTCGTCAGGAGCTGCACAAACGCCACATTCAAGAACATAAGGGAGTTCCATAATAACGCTTTCAATCTCGAAAGGTCCGATTCTGTAACCTGATGATTTGATAACATCATCAACACGACCAACATACCAATAGAATCCATCTTCATCACGCCAAGCGGTGTCACCTGTGTGATAATAACCGTCATGCATAACTTCATCTGTTTTTGCCTGGTCACGATAATAACCTTTGAACAAGCCACAAGGAACTTTTTCAGAAATATTAACTACAATTTCACCAACTTCACCGTCAGGAACAGGATTTCCATCCGAATCCATAAGTGAAACATCATAAAGCGGAACAGGAATACCCATTGAACCGACTTTGTGCTTACCACCGAGCAAATTAGCGATTGTGAGAGTAAGTTCTGTCTGGCCAAAGCCTTCCATAATCTGTAATCCTGTTGCTTTTTCGAATTGACGATAAACTTCAGGGTTAAGTGCTTCACCTGCTGTTGTCATATGCTTGATTGATGACAAATCGTATTTTGAAATGTCTTGTTTAATCATCATACGAAGCATTGTTGGTGGTGCACAGAATGTTGTAATCTGATATTTAGCAAACATTGGCAAGATATCTGCTGCATCGAAACGGTCAAAGTCATAGGTGAATACTGCACCTTCGCACAACCACTGACCATAGAGTTTGCCCCAAAGAGCCTTACCCCAACCTGTATCAGAAATTGTGAAGTGCAAGCCATGTTCACTTACCCCGTGCCAATACTTTGCAGTAATATAATGTCCCAAAGGATATTTATATGTATGAGATGCAATTTTTGGATATCCTGTTGTGCCCGATGTGAAGAACATAAGCATCAAATCATCACCACAAGGAGATTCTTCGGTACGATAATAGTGAGCGCTATAAAGAGAGAATTCTTCGTTAAAGTCATTCCAACCTTCACGCTTGTCACCAACAAGAATTTTTGTTGTGAGTGATGGACAAGTTTTCTGTGCTTCGTCAACATGAGCAGCAATTCCGTCGTCAGATGTGCAAACGATTGCGCTGACACCTGCCGCATTGAAACGATATTCCAAATCGTGCACTTGCAACTGATGTGTTGCAGGGATAACAATAGCACCAAGTTTGTGAAGTGCAAGCACTGCAAACCAGAATTGATAGTGACGCTTGAGCACAAGCATAACTCTGTCGCCTTTTTTGATGCCCAATGCCTTGAAATAGTTAGCACATTGGTTGGATGCGCGTTTCATATCGTTGAAAGTAAATCTTCTCTCAACCTTATTCTTATCAATATGAAGCATTGCAAGTTTATCAGGTGATTTTTTAGCAATAGCATCAACAACATCAAAAGCAAAGTTGAATTTGTCATCATTTACAAAGTCGATTGTCTTAACACGACCATTTTCGTCTTCAGTTGTTGTGATAAAATCTTCACTTACTAAATGTTTATCACCTGAATGAGCAGTAACGATTGTATCGCGAATTTCAGTTTCGTCAGCATTTTCACCTGGCAAAACAACTGCTACGAATAAGCAATCCTGACCGTCAACAGCAATCATACCATGTGGTGTTGAGCTGTTGTAATAAATGCTGTCACCCTCGCTTAAGTATTCAACATTGTCACCAATCTGAATTTTAAGACGACCACTCATAACGAAGTCAAATTCTTGACCTGAGTGCTTTGAGAGATGAATTGGTTGGTTCTGTTGTTCTTCACTATATTCATATCTAACCCAATAAGGTTCTGCAATCTTTTTGCGGAATTGTGGTGCAAGGTTCTGAATTTCAATGCCATCTTCTTTAGCAGTTGCCTGACCCTTGCCCTTTCTAGTAATTGTATAAGAAGACAAGTGAGCACTGTGACCTTCGAGCAAAACTGTAATGTCTATTCCAAAAACCTTTGCACACTTGTGAAGAAATGAGAATGGAAAATCCACTTCACCGTTTTCATAACGGACATATTCTTCTTCTGTTACTTCTGTTTTCTCTGCCATCTCAGCTTGAGTAAAATCTGCAATTTCGCGCATTTCACGAATTCGCAACGCTACCTCTTGCAATTTTTTTGATTCAACTGTTGACATAAGCAATTCCTCCTATACAGAAATTTAAATAAAAAAAATTCGTCTCAAAACTAATGCTTTGAGACGAATGTAAAATCATCCGCGGTACCACTCAAATTGTAGCTTTCACTACCCCTCAAGGTCCAACAACCTTTATGCCTTTACGCAGCAATCACGAGAAACATCTACTCCCCACAGGTTTCGGGTTTCCAGCTCAGAAGTGATAGGTTTCTGGATTTTTGTTATTGACTTGCACCAACCGTCAACTCTCTGAAAACAAGACATCCAAACCGTCTTCGTCACAGCTTTTTCTATTAAATTACGGCTATTATAACACCGTAAAAAGTCAATGTCAAGAATTTTTTTGATTTTATTTTATTGGTTTTATTTACCTATTATATCCCAAATTTTTCAAGGTCAATATGACCGTCATCTTCGAAAACAATTCCCTCTTTTTCAAGCAATTCTCTTTGTATGCCCGAGCCGCCAAAAGCATATCCTGGTGCAACCCTACCCTCGCGATTAACAACTCTGTGACAAGGGATAGCAGATGGGTCAGGATTATTATGCAAAGCGTATCCCACAACTCGCGCCCAACGGGGATTCCCCGCAAGCAAAGCCACCTGACCATAGGTAGCCACCTTGCCACAAGGAATGGTTTTCACCACTTCATAGATTTTTTCAAATACCGACACAAGAAACACACTTTCATATTAAAACTATCTAATTATATTATAACTGAAAAAATAAACTTTACAATAAATAAAAATCTAAAATTTCCTATTGACAAACGAAATAAAATAGTTTATACTATCAAGGCTGACAAAAAAGTACATACTTCGGGGTGTAGCGCAGCTGGTAGCGCGCCACATTTGGGATGTGGATGCCGCAGGTTCGACTCCTGTCACTCCGACCAAAATAGCAGTTTTGACTTCTGTCGAGACTGCTATTTTCTTTGCTTTGATAACAAGGAGTCGAGCCTGTGAAGGTTTTTGCGTTATGAAAACAATTCGGTGAATTGTTTTTAGCAAAAAGCGGTTGGCGGGTACCGAAAGCCGTAAGGATTTGGGTCGCCAAGCGAATAGTATGCAAGGCGTAGCCGTAGCAGACGTTCGACTCCTGTCACTCCGACCACCTAAGTACAACTTAGGTAATACAACCGAAATCCCTTGAAATATAGGGG
>CALBNX010000032.1 GCA_937896885.1 uncultured Clostridia bacterium | reverse complement strand
TTTTCGTGATAATCGTCAGTTGTACGAATAAAGTGGTCATAAGTTGTATTCAAAAGGTCGCAAATACCCTTAATTTCGCCTGCAACCTTGTCAACATATTTTTTAGGGCTGATACCAGCTTCGTTGGCG
This sequence comes from uncultured Clostridia bacterium, assembly GCA_937896885.1. Lineage (GTDB taxonomy): Bacteria > Bacillota > Clostridia > Oscillospirales > Acutalibacteraceae > Fimenecus. The sequence continues at coordinate 2,435 of CALBNX010000032.1, read as the reverse complement.
TATTCCTCAATTTTCTGTCCGTGCTCGTCCGTACCTGTCATAAAGAAAACATCAAAGCCCTGCATTCGCTTGTACCTCGCAATGGCATCGGTCAACACGATTTCATAGCTGTTACCGATATGTGGTTTGCGTGATGTGTACGCAATGGCTGTTGTGATGTAAAACTTTGGCTTTTCACACATAGAAAACGCCCCTTTCTGAAAATTTTTATAATGATGCTCTTTCGAGCAATTTGTTAACTATTTCTTCTTTTGTTGCATTGACTGTACCTTGGGCATAAAAATCTTTGCCCCCACCCCTACCGTTAAAGGTAGAATTTAAGAATAAAACAATGTCTTTTATGTTTTTATTCTCACTCGCAACAACATATATAAATCCTGCATTCTCTGTTTCTGAGAACACACAGCAATATTCATACTCTTTAATCAAAGAATTTGAACAGAAACGCAATTCGTCATAAGTACCGTTATCAATAAATGCACAAATACCATTGCCTATTGAAGTTTTTTCCATCTTCAAAAGTGCTAATTCTGATGACATCTTTTTCTTTTCTGCTTTTATGTCACCTAAATCCTTATGGATTTTCTGCACCATACTAAACGTGTCTTCTCGTTTTGTACAGAGAAGATTCATTGTCTGTTTGTTTGCATTATGAAGCATTGAATAGTCCTGCAAAGCTAAAAGCCCTGCAACCATTTCAATTCTTGTGCCTTTTTTATAAGGAATGAAACTTGTTATTTTTACTATTCCCACTTCGCCCGTAAATGCCACATGGGGTGCACAGCAAGCACAAAGGTCAGTGTCTTCAATTTCGACCAAACGGACATTTTCGGTTATATCAAGTTTGCTTCGGTAATCATAATTTAACAACTCGTCAGCAGTTGGATAAATCACATTGATTTTTTTGTTAGCATAAATTGTTTTGTTGACTTCTAACTCGATTTTTGCAACATCTTGCTCGTTTAATGGTCCGTCAACATCAAGTGTTATAAAGTGGTCATTCATATGAAATCCAACATTATTGTAGCCATAAAGATTATGGATTACACCTGAAACGATATGCTCACCTGTGTGATTCTGCATACGGGAAAATCGAGTATCCCAATCAATCTCACCTGTTACGGTGTCGCCTATATTCAAAGGTTTATCTGTTAAATGATAAATAATATTATCTTTAATCTGCACATCAAGGACATTTGCATCTGCAAGGATTCCCTTGTCAGCATATTGCCCCCCACCTTCTGGGAAAAATGCAGTTTTATCAAGAGTTATGAAATATTTATCGTCTTTTTCTTCACAGGATAAAACCACAGCATCAAAAGTTTTTATATAGGAATCATTTTCATATAATTTAACTGTTGACATCACAAATTTCACCCCGAACTCTAAAAAAGGACATACTTTCACACATATTTAAGTTATTATAACACAAAAAAATCGGTATGTACATAAGTAAATACCGATTTTTTAAAATAATGTGACTTGATAAATTTGAATTTGTCTAACAAAAAAGGCGGAGTCAAGACCCCGCCCTACCATTACTAATTTTAATTAAGCTTTGTTAGCTGAACCGAAGAGTTCGATTTTTTCACGAACTGTTTCTTTGATTGCTTCTACACCAGGAGCTAAAAGCTTTCTTGGGTCAAAGCCCTTGCCTTCAAGGTCTTTACCTGCTTCGATGTATTTTCTTGTTGCTTCTTGGAATGCGAGCTGACATTCTGTGTTAACGTTGATTTTTGAAACGCCAAGAGAAATAGCTTTTTTAATCATATCAGCAGGGATACCTGTACCACCGTGGAGAACGAGTGGCATTGTGCCTGTTTTTTCCTGAACTGCTGCAAGTGTTTCAAATGAAAGACCTGCCCAGTTTTCAGGGTATTTACCGTGGATATTACCGATACCAGCTGCGAGCATTGTAACGCCAAGGTCAGCAATCATTTTGCATTCGTCTGGGTCTGCACATTCGCCTGCACCAACAACGCCGTCTTCTTCACCACCGATTGAACCAACTTCTGCTTCAATTGAGAGACCTTTTTCTTCACAAATTGCAACTAATTCTTTTGTCTTTGCAATGTTTTCGTCGATTGGGTAGTGTGAACCGTCGAACATAATTGAGCTGAAACCTGCTTCGATACAAGCCTTTGCGCCTTCATATGAACCATGGTCAAGGTGAAGAGCAACAGGAACTGTAATGTTAAGTGTTTCAAGCATACCTTCAACCATACCTACAACTGTGTTGTAGCCACACATATATTTACCAGCACCCTCAGATACACCAAGGATAACAGGAGAATTCATTTCTTGTGCTGTGAGAAGGATTGCTTTTGTCCACTCAAGGTTATTGATATTGAACTGACCAACTGCATAGTGACCAGCTTTTGCTTTTGTAAGCATTTCTTTTGCATTTACTAATGGCATAATTTAATACACTCCTA
>CALBNX010000031.1 GCA_937896885.1 uncultured Clostridia bacterium | reverse complement strand
GACTGCTACAGAAGATTTATTCAGATGTATTCTGACGTTGTTATGGAAGTTGGTAAGAAGTATTTTGAACAGCTTATCGACGAAATGAAAGAGGACAGAGGCGTAACTCAGGACGTTGAGCTTACAGCTGAAGACCTTAAAGAACTTGCAGGTCAGTTCAAAGCTGAATACAAAGCAAAGATTGGTAAAGACTTCCCATCAGACCCAAAAGAACAGCTTATGGGTGCTGTTGAGGCTGTTTTCCGTTCATGGGACAACCCTCGTGCAAACGTTTACCGTCGTGATAACGATATTCCATATTCATGGGGTACAGCTGTTAACGTTCAGATGATGGCTTTCGGTAACATGGGTGACGATTGCGGTACTGGTGTTGCATTTACTCGTGACCCAGCTACTGGTGAAAAAGGTCTTATGGGTGAATTCCTTGTAAACGCACAGGGTGAAGACGTTGTTGCTGGTGTTAGAACTCCAATGCCAATCGCTCAGATGGCTGAAAAGTTCCCAGAAGCATACGCTGAATTCGTTAAAGTTTGTGCTACTCTTGAAGACCACTACAGAGATATGCAGGATATGGAATTTACAGTTGAAGCTGGCAAACTCTATATGCTCCAGACAAGAAACGGTAAGAGAACAGCTAAGGCTGCTCTTAAGATTGCTTGCGACCTCGTTGACGAAGGTATGATTGACGAGAAGAAAGCAGTTGCTATGATTGACCCAAGAAACCTTGACACACTTCTCCACCCACAGTTCGATACAGCTGCTCTCAAGGCTGCTACTCCAGCTGGTAAGGGTCTTGGCGCATCTCCTGGTGCTGCTTGCGGTAAAGTTGTATTCACAGCTGAAGACGCTGTTGAATGGAACGAAAGAGGCGAAAAGGTTGTTCTTGTTCGTCTTGAAACATCTCCAGAAGACATCACAGGTATGAAGGCTTCTCAGGGTATCCTCACAGTTCGTGGCGGTATGACATCTCACGCAGCTGTTGTTGCTCGTGGTATGGGTACTTGCTGTGTATCTGGTTGTGGCGAAATCAAGATGGATGAAGAAAACAAGAAGTTTGAACTTGCTGGTAAGACATATGTTGAAGGCGACTATATCTCAATCGACGGTTCAACAGGTAACATCTATGATGGTATTATCCCAACAGTTGATGCTGAAATCGCAGGCGAATTTGGCAGAATCATGGCTTGGGCTGACAAATATAGAACACTTAAAGTTCGTACAAATGCTGACACTCCTGCTGACGCTAAGAAAGCTCGCGAACTCGGTGCTGAAGGTATCGGTCTTTGCCGTACAGAGCACATGTTCTTTGAAGCTGACAGAATCGCAGCATTCCGTGAAATGATTTGTGCTGATACAGTTGAAGAAAGAGAAGCAGCTCTTGAAAAGATTCTTCCTTATCAGCAGGGCGACTTCGAAGCTCTTTATGAAGCTCTTGAAGGCAACCCAGTTACAATCCGTTTCCTTGACCCACCTCTTCACGAGTTCGTTCCTACAGAAGAAGCTGACATCAAGCTTCTTGCTGACGCACAGGGCAAATCAGTTGAAGATATCAAGGCTATTATCGCATCTCTCCATGAGTTCAACCCAATGATGGGTCACCGTGGTTGCCGTCTTGCAGTAACATATCCTGAAATCGCAGCAATGCAGACAAAGGCTGTTATCCGTGCAGCAATCAATGTTAAGAAAGCTCATGCAGACTGGAACCTTGTTCCTGAAATCATGATTCCTCTTGTAGGCGACATTAAAGAACTTAAGTTCGTTAAGAAAGTTGTTGTTGAAACAGCTGACGCTGAAATCGCAGCAGCAGGTGTTGAACTCGCTTACGAAGTTGGTACAATGATTGAAATCCCAAGAGCATGTATCACAGCTGACGAAATCGCTAAAGAAGCTGACTTCTTCTGCTTCGGTACAAACGACCTTACACAGATGACTTATGGCTTCAGCCGTGACGACGCTGGTAAGTTCCTTACAGCTTACTATGATAGCAAGATTTTCGAAAACGACCCATTTGCAAAGCTTGACCAGAACGGCGTTGGCGCTCTTATGGAAATGGCAGTTGCTAAGGGTAAGGCAAGCGGCAAGAACCTTCACTACGGTATCTGTGGTGAACACGGCGGCGACCCTGTTTCAGTTGAATTCTGCCACAAGATTGGCCTCAACTATGTATCTTGCTCACCATTCCGTGTTCC
>CALBNX010000030.1 GCA_937896885.1 uncultured Clostridia bacterium | reverse complement strand
GACTTATTTGATTGAAACGGCAAAAGAGCTTTTGGACATAGCCTTTTGTGATGTTCAATCAATAGGCGTTACTGCGGGTGCTTCAACTCCCGACAGTATAATTAAGGAGGTACTAAAAACGATGTCCGAGATTTTTGAAAACACAAACACAATTAATATGGAGGAGACAGGCTTTGAGCAGATGCTTGAAGAATCACTCAACAGCATGAGTTCTGACCAGAACGTTATCGGTACTGTTGTTGGATTCACAGCAACTGAAATTCAGGTTGAAGTTGCAGGCAGAAAGCACACAGGCTATGTGTCTTTTGATGAATATAGCGATGACCCATCAGCTGACCCAAGAGCAGAGCTTAAAGTTGGCGACGAAATCAAACTTCGCATTATGAAGACAAACGACGTTGAAGGTACAATCAAACTTTCAAAGCGTCTCTATGACCGTGGTGCAATTTGGGAAAACATTGAAGCTGATGACACAATTCACACAGGTCTTGTTACTGGTATTGTTGGCGACAACAAAGGTGTATTTGTTCAAAGTGGGGCTATTAAAGTATTCGTTCCTGCTTCACTTGCTAAAATGAGAAGAAGCGATTCTCTTGAAGACCTTCTTAAAACAGAAGTTGAATACAAGATTATCGAAGTAAATAAGCAGAGAAGAAAAGTTGTTGGCTCAATCCGTGAAGTTGCAGTAGCAAAGAAACAAGAAGTTGTTGATGCATTCTGGGCAAACATCACAGAAGGCGCTGTTTATACAGGCACAGTTAGAAGCCTTACAAACTATGGTGCATTCGTTGACCTTGGTGGCGTTGATGGTATGGTACATATCTCTGAACTTTCATGGCAGAGAATTAAGCATCCATCAGAAGTAGTTAAAGTTGGCGACGCTATCGAAGTTTATGTAAAGGAACTCGACAGAGAAAACAAGAAGATTTCTCTTGGCTATAAGAAAGTTGAAGATAATCCATGGGAAATTCTCAGACGTGATTATCCAGTTGACAGCGAAGTTGAATGCAAGATTGTTAGCCTTACATCATTCGGTGCTTTTGCACAGATTATCCCAGGCGTTGATGGTCTTATTCATATTTCACAAATCGCATATAAACACATCGGTACACCTGCTGAAGTTCTCAAGATTGGCGATGTAGTTAAAGCAAAGATTATGGAAATCGACTTCGACAAGAAGAGAGTTAGCCTTTCAATTAAAGCACTTCTCGAACCACCAGTAGTTGAAGAAGTTGCTGAAACAACAGAAGAAGCTCCTGCTGAAGAAGTAGTTGCAGAAGAAGTTGTAGAAGCTCCAGTTGAAGAATAATTAAATCGGCATAAGGCCGTAAATATTACAGGTCAGATGTTTAAAAGATGTCTGACCTGTTTTTTATGAGGTGTTACTTATGAAAAAGGGACTTGCAATCGCATCTGGCATTACTGCTGCCATTGGCAGTGGTGTTTTATATTTGAAGAAAAAGGATATTTGTCCAAAGTGTGAAATCAAAAAAGCACTTGCTAAAACACAAATTCATTATTTAAAAGATGAAATGTATAACAACGGTGCTGGGTTAACTCCACCAATGGGTTGGTCAAGCTGGAACTTGTTCAGACACAGAATTGATGAAAATGTTTTTTTAACTATGGCAAAAGCCATGAAAGATAGTGGTCTTGCTGATGCGGGATATATCTATGTCAATATTGATGACTGTTGGCAATCTTCAATGCGAGATGAAAACGGAAGAATGCAAGGGGACTTGACTACATTCCCACATGGTATTAAATGGCTTACCCAAGAAGTTAATAAACTTGGCTTAAAACTTGGCATTTATTCTTCAAATGGTACACTCACTTGTGAAGATTTGCCCGCATCCCTTTATAATGAAAGAATTGACGCAGAAACTTTTGCTGAGTGGGGTGTTGAATATTTTAAATATGACTATTGTCATCATGTTTTAATTCCAACCGATGCCCCTTATATTGACAGCATTACAATTGGTGGTAATTCGCTTGAAACTGAACTTGAATTCCCTGCAAAAGAAGCTATTTTAAAAGGTGATGCAAAAGTAATCAACGAAGAAGACGGAAAGAGCTATGTTAAAGGTCTTTGTAGCGGACTTGGTACAATCGAGTTTAACAATATCGAAGTGCCAGAAGATGGCGAATATGTATTAACTCTTGTTATGCGCAAAAACACTTGTAAAGGTCAATTCTGCGTTGTAACAGTAAATGGTAAGGACGAATATGATTTCTTGATTGCAGAGCAAAAAGCATTCTCTCGTGAAGGTCGCCGTCAAATTATGATTAGTCTCAAAGCGGGCGTTAACACAATTTCTATTACTAACCCTGTTGGTTCAGCAATGGATAGTGCTGCAAGACAGTATGAAAAAATGGGTCAAGAACTTGCTCGTGCAACAAAAAAATATGCAGAAGAGAATAATTGTGAAGAGAAGAAAATTCTTTATTCAATCTGTGAGTGGGGTAGAAACCAACCTTGGAAATGGGGCGGCAAAGCGGGTAACATCTGGCGCACAACTCCTGATATTCAACCTAACTGGGCATCAGTTGTTGGAATATATGAAGTAAATGTTCGCCTTGATAAGTATGCAAGACCAGGCGCTTTTAATGACCCTGATATGCTTGAAGTTGGTAACGGCAAACTCACTTTTGATGAAAATAAATCACATTTTACACTGTGGGCAATGATGGCTGCTCCACTTATTCTTGGCAATGATGTTAGAGATTTTATCAAAGAAGACGGAACAGTTGATAAAGATAACAAGATTCTTCAAATTCTTACAAATAAAGATGTTATTGATATTGACCAGGATAAACTTGGAATTCAATGCAAGAGAATTAAGACCAATGTCTTCCAAGATATACTTGTTAAACCACTTGAAAATAATGAGGTTGCAGTTTGCTTCTTTAATAAAGCCAAATCCAATGCATTTATGACTTGCAATATGGCAGATATTCATAATGTTATTGATGTTACATTACCAAAAGCATCATCATATAAATGTGTTGAACTCTGGGATAAAACAGAAGAGATTATTACAGATAAACTTAATACAACAGTTGTGCCTCACGGTGTAAAGGTATTTAGAATTTCTGTAAATCAGCAAGAGGTTTAATATTATCCAAAAGAAAAAAAGCAATTATCGATAAAACATACCAACAAGCAGAGAAAGGCAAGGAAATCTGTCCTAATAAGTTGTAGGGGAGATTGCTATAATCCCATACACCAAGGGAAAAAACTCTGTTGACGATTATGCCAACGGATAATTCAAGCAAAGTAATAACAACCATACCAAACAATGCTTTAATAAAAATTGAAGTATTCGGGAATGTGCTGTGTATTAGATAAAGTGACAGAAAAGCCGAGCCACCTGTGATTAACATTGACCAGTGGGTGTAACCGCGAAAAGCAACTTCAATAGCGCCATATCCGATTCCACCCACTAAAAATATTATTAAATAGATAACCGAATTTCTCAAAAAAATCACCTTTATACATTATCCCCAAAATTGAGAGAATAATTATAAAAGTGATTTAATAAAAGGTGAAATAAATGAACGATTTTGAACAGAAAAAGTTAAGAGCTGAAGAACTCCGAAAAGAGCTTAACCATCATATCTATCGTTATTATGTTGAAAATGAAAACGACATTTCAGACTATGAGTATGATATGCTTATGCGTGAGCTGGATTCTATCGAAAAAGAATATCCTGAACTTTTAACTGCCGATTCACCGACTCACAGAGTTGGCGGTCAGGCTGACGGACTTTTTGAAACAGTAGTCCATACTGTTAAAATGGAAAGTCTGCAGGATGCTTTTTCTCACGACGAAGTGCGTGATTTCAATAAAAGAGTTAAAGATGTATTTTCAAATGCAGAGTATGTTGTAGAACCCAAAATCGATGGCCTTTCTGTTTCTCTTGAATACACAAATGGTGTTTTCACTCGTGGTTCAACTCGTGGTGATGGTGTTCAGGGTGAAGACATAACTGCAAATCTCCGTACTGTTAAGTCAATTCCTTTACGACTTAAAAAGGACATTCCTTTTATTGAAGTTCGTGGCGAAGTATATATGCCACGCGAAGTCTTTTTAAAGATTGTCGAAAAACAGGAGCTTAACGGGGAAAAGCCGTTTAAAAATCCAAGAAATGCAGCAGCAGGCAGTATAAGACAAAAAAATCCTAAAATTACTGCTGAACGAAACCTTGATATTTATGTTTTCAACATTCAACAAATCGAGGGTGCAGAAATTAAAGGTCACTATGAATCACTTGTATTTTTAAAGGAATTAGGCTTTAAAACTATTCCGTTTTTCAATAAATTTGATAATATTGAAGATACATTGAAAGAGATAGAACGAATTGGTGATATTCGTTATACCTTGCCATTTGACATTGACGGTGCCGTAATTAAAACTGATGATTTCTCAATGCGTGAAGTTATTGGCAGTACAGCAAAGTTTCCTAAGTGGGCGTTGGCATATAAATATCCGCCTGAAGAAAAGGAAACAAAACTTATTGATATTGAAATCAACGTTGGTAGAACAGGTGTGCTTACTCCAACAGCTGTTTTCGAGCCTGTCCTTGTTGCAGGTTCAACAGTAAGCCGTGCAACACTCCATAATGAGGATTTTATTAAGGAAAAAGGCATTAGAATAGGGGATACCGTAAAAATCAGAAAAGCAGGGGATATCATTCCTGAGGTTCTGTCTGTGGTTAAGCACGAAGAAGACACTCAGCCTTATGAAATGCCGAAACTCTGTCCTTCATGTAATTCTCCCGTGCACCGTGAAGACGGTGAAGCAGCAATCCGTTGCGACAATCCTGATTGCCCTGCACAGCTTTTGCGAGTTCTTATCCATTTCTGTTCCCGTGATGCTATGGATATTGAAGGACTTGGCGATGCAGTTCTTGAAACCCTATTAAATCAAGGTTTAATAAATAAAATTGCAGATATTTATCGTATTGATTATGAAAAGATTGCACAGCTTGAGGGTATGGGCAAAAAGAGTGCAGACAATATGCGAAATGCCGTTGAAAAATCAAAGGAAAATGACTTGTCAAAGCTCTTGTTTGCATTTGGTATCCGTCATATAGGTCAAAAGGCTTCAAAATTACTTTCAGACCACTTCTTGACACTTGATAATATAATTTCAGCCACTAAAGAACAAATTCTTAATATTGAAGGATTTGGCGAAATTATGGCTGATTCGGTTGTTGATTTTTTCTCACTCGAACAAACAAGACAAATGATTGATGAATTAAAATCATTTGGATTAAATATGGAAAGTCAGCGTGAAATCAAGGATAACCGATTTGAGGGTATGACCTTTGTTCTTACAGGTACACTTTCAACCTATGGTAGAAAAGAAGCACAGGAGATTATTGAATCCTATGGAGGAAAGGCATCTTCATCTGTATCAAAGAAAACAACTTATGTTTTAGCAGGTGAATCCGCAGGCTCAAAACTCCAAAAAGCAACCGATTTAGGCATCACAATAATCAACGAAGAACAATTTGCTGAAATGATAAAATAATATTTACTCTTAACACCCTATGACAACTGAAAGATTTTATAAAACAATAAGAGGTAGAATATTCTACCTCTTTAACTTTGCCTTTTTCATTTGTCTTATTAATTTTCTTGCTTTCATTTTTATGTAACTGATTGTTTCGATTTCTCCTAAATTCATCCACCAATCTATTTCATTACATAGTGCATATAGTTCAGTTTTCAAATCACAGTATTTGCCTACATTAACTCGCTTTTTATACTTTTTATACAATTTTAATTTTTCACCAAGTCCTAATGTAAGACAAAAAAGTTCATATTCAGGTTCAACAAATCGTACATTAAATGGGTCTATAACACCTACTACTTCAGATTTTTCAGTGTCAATAATCATATTAGGTGTCCAGAAATCACCATGCGATAAACAAGGTGTATTTTCAGTTTCATCAAAAATTTTATCAAAGTTTATTCTAATAAGATTTATTGCTTTTATTGTAGTTTTATTAATTTCGCCTTTTTCATATTTTTTGCTTGAAAACTCATAAATTTTATCGAAAAAAACTTTGTAATATTCTTTCCAAGAAGAATATGATGGATTTTCATAAGGACCAAATTTATCATTGTGAACACTTTGCATATTGATAAAGCAATCAATAATATTATTCGAAAGATGTTTTTTATCTTTAATTTGATTAAATTTTAGTGTTCTTCCGCTTGAACCTTGAATATATTCCATGCCCAAATATGAAATACCATTTTTTTCTTCAAGAAAATATGTTTCAGGAACTTTGAAACTAACGTTTTTTCTCAAAAAGTCATTCATATTTTTTTCTTTAAAAGTCAAATCATAATGAATACTTGTTTTAACAACAAGTTTAAAAGGTGAATCGGTAATTTCGACACAATAGCATGTTGCTGTGGCACCGTTTCCAATAGAAGAAATATCGGTAACTTTTGTATTTAATTGTGATTCAACTATTGTTTTGATATTATCCATGACTTAAAGACCTTTATTATAAAACTCATTTTTAAACCACACATCATCAACTTCAAATGATTTATGATTTAAGTATTCAAGTATTCCTGCATCCGTTGTGAAATCAAAGACTAATTTATATGAGTATAAAAACTGCTTTTTATATCCGTATTTCTTATTCTGTGCATTTGTTCCGTATTTCCCATCACCGAGCAGTGGATGACCGATTGATGCAAAATGTGCTCTTATCTGATGTGTTCTACCTGTCAGCAATTCAACCTCAACAAGACTTAATTCACCGTAGCTATCAATAACATTATATTTAGTACGGATTTCTTTACCGTCATCCATCTTCTTTTTGGAAACAGTAACCTTGTTTTTGTTTTCGTCTTTAACAAGATAACCCTCAAGAAGTCCTGATTTTTTCTTAATATCTCCGTGAACAATGCAAAGGTAGAATTTGTGAAGTTCACGGTCTTTCATTTTTTGGTTGAGAATACGGAGTGTTTCAGCATTTTTTGCTGCAATAACAATTCCGCCTGTATTTCTGTCAATTCTGTTTACAAGGGAAGGCACAAATGAATTTTCGTCATCAGGTTTATATTCGTTTTTCTCATAAAGATAACGCTTAATTCGTCCAATCAAGGTGTCAATATATTCATTGTCATCAGGGTGGGAGAGAACACCGACTTTTTTATCACAAAGTATGATATTTTCGTCTTCATAAATGATATTAAGATTCTTTGATGCCTTAAGAAAATCATATTTTTCAGGTGCTTTCTGGAAAAATTCGTCATTTATATACATATCAACAATATCACCGAGATTGAGTCTTGTTGAAATCTCAGCGCGTTTACCATTCACTTTAATTCTTTTAATTCTTATGTACTTATACATAAGTGCTTTTGGAAGCAAAGGTACGGATTTAGTTATAAACTTGTCAAGACGCTGGTCAGCATCATTCTTGTTGATTGTAAAACTCTTCATTTTTGCACCTCAAAATAATATCAATTTAATATACCACATCTTAATTTTCATTTCAACTTGAAAGTTAGAATATTTTGATATAGAATTATATATGGTGATATAAATGGAAATAAATAGAATTCATTACAAACAATTAAGTGAGCAAAAAAAGATTTATATTGATGCGTCAACACTTAAAATTCGTGAAAAATTAAATATTGCTTTTAAAAGTCCAACAGCAGAAGAAGATATGACTGGCATTTTCGGAAAGTATTATAAACTCGATAAATTATATAAGGTTAAATATATCTATACTCGAAACAAACAACTTCAACCAATGACATTTGATAGATATCACTATCTTTTAGATGTTGGTCAAGACGAAAATGGCTCATATATTGAATATGCAATGGTTTATGATAGACTCTATGACCCGTTAATCAGATTTGTTTATATACTCGCAGTTTGTGCAGTTCTGGGTTATCTTTTTTATGCGCAGAGTTTAGGGGCTATGAGCAAAATGTCAGCAGTTGTTTTAGGTTTAATTGTAACAGCGTCGATTCTTCTTGTATTCAAAAAGTCAAAAGAAACTATCGAAGAATGTCAAAAAACAGAATTTCTTTTAAAAAAATTAATTTCTGATATTAATTTTAGTTGACAAATTCTTTTTAATGTAGTATTATACTACCGTATTAACACTTTAACACACTAAAAGGAGTTACAAATTATGAAAATGAAAAAAATACTTGCTGTCCTTATGGCAGTGCTTATGATGGCTCTCTGCTTCGCAGGTTGTGGCGGAAACGAAGAAAAGACTGATATGGAATACGTTAAGGAAAAAGGCAAGCTTGTTGTTGGTATCACTGATTTTGCACCAATGGATTATCAGGATGAAAATGGTAACTGGATTGGCTTTGATGCTGATATGGCAAAAGCTTTTGCTAAATATCTTGGTGTTGAAGTTGAATTTGTTCCAATTGATTGGAACTACAAAATTCCTGAGCTTAACAGTAAAACAATTGACTGCGTGTGGAATGGTATGACTCTTACTGATGAAGTTAAAGCTGGTATGGATTGTTCAAAACCATATTGCAATAATGCACAGGTAATCGTTGTTCCTGCTGATAAGGCAGACCAGTATAAGACAGCAGCAGATTGTAAAGACCTTAAATTTGCAGTTGAAGCTGGTTCAGCTGGTAAAGACCAGGCTGTTGCAAACAACTTCCAATATACTGAAGTTCTTGACCAGGCTACGGCTCTTTCAGAAGTTGCTGCAGGTACATGCGATGCTGCTATCATCGACTCACTTATGGCTGGTGCTATGATTGGTGAAGGCACAGGTTATGCAAATCTTACATATACAGCTGGCCTTAACAGTGAAGAATATGGTGTAGGTTTCCGTAAAGGTTCAGACCTTGTTGCTGAATTTAATAAATTCTTCGATGCTGAAATTGCAAATGGTAATGCATTGAAAGTTGCTGAAACATATGGCGTTCAGGAAGCGCTTATTAAATAATTTTGGTTAGTATAATCAAAGAAGAGAGTGTTTTTGTGCACTCTCTTCTTTTGGTGTAATAAATTAGATAGGGTGTTATAATTGTCATTTATCGAACAATTTCCAATAGTATTTGAAGCATTAAATGTTGGATTTATTCAAACCTTAAAATTGTTTGTAATTACATTGGTTGGAGCATTACCATTTGGACTTGTTATTGCATTTGGCTCAATGTCAAAATTCAAACCATTAAGTGCATTTGTTAAAACATTGGTATGGGTTATCAGAGGTACTCCCTTGATGCTTCAACTTTTAGTTATTTATTATTTACCTGGTCTTGTTTTTCATAATAATATCTGGGGCAGTGGTGAAGAAGGCCGTTTTATAGCATCAATTACTGCGTTTATTATTAATTACGCGTGTTATTTCTCTGAAATATACAGGGGTGGTATTCAGGCGGTGCCTTATGGTCAGCAAGAGGCTGGTCAGGTGCTTGGACTTACAAAATCACAGATTTTCTTTAAGATTACACTTTTACAAATGGTGAAAAATGTGTTACCACCAATGTCAAACGAAATCATTACACTTGTTAAAGATACATCACTTGCAAGAATTATTGCTCTTCAAGAGATTATCTGGGCAGGACAGGCATTTATGAAAGGCTCACAGGGCATTGCAGGTGAAATCTGGCCGTTATTCTTTACAGGTTTATATTATCTTGTGTTTAGTGGAGTTTTAACAATCGTTTTAGGTAAAATTGAGAAGAAACTCAGTTATTTTAGAACTTAAGGAGGAAGTTGTATGTCTTGGCTTGAAGTTAAAAATATTTATAAAAGCTTTGGAAAAACTGAAGTCCTTAAGGGTATTGATTTTTCACTTGAAAAAGGCGAAGTAGTAGCACTTATTGGCTCATCAGGTAGCGGTAAAACTACATTACTTAGATGCTTGAATTTTCTTGAAACTCCTGATAAAGGAACAATAAGTGTCAAAGACGAAGTATTATTTGATGGAGATGTTAACACAAAAATTAATGATGAACAAATTCGTCAGAACAGACTTCATTTTGGTCTTGTTTTTCAGAATTTTAACTTATTCCCACAATACACCGTTCTTAAAAATATAACATTAGCACCATCTTTATTAAAAAAAGGTACTGATGAAGAAATTAATAACAAAGCTTTAGAATTAATTAAAAGTGTTGGATTAGAGTCAAAAGTGAATTCATATCCTTGTGAATTATCAGGTGGTCAACAACAACGTGTGGCGATTGCTCGTGCTTTGGCACTTTCACCAGATGTTCTCTGCTTTGACGAGCCTACAAGTGCTCTTGACCCTGAACTTACAGGTGAAGTGCTTCGTGTAATCAAAGAACTTAAAAATGGCGAAAATACAATGGTTATTGTTACTCACGAAATGAATTTTGCAAAAAATGTTTCTGATAAAGTGATATTTATGGCTGATGGTGTTATTGAAGAAATGGGACCACCAGATGAGATTTTTGATAATCCGAAGAGTCAAAGATTAAAAGAATTTTTATATTCATCATTAAATAAATGAGAAAATCCGTCGTTAGACGGATTTTTCTTGTATTAGAGACTTTTTTATGATAAAATATGATTGGTGATAATTATGAAAAAACTTTTTTCAATATTTCTTGCAACGATATTGATTGTATCTTCATTCAGTGTTATTTGTTTTGCAGAAAACCCTGTTAAGCTCAGTTTGAATAGCGAAACAGATACTGTTTATGCTGGCGATGAGTTTGTTGTTAAACTGATGATTAGTGATAACTCAAAAATGAGTGGTGCAGCAATCGATATTAATTATGATAAAAACAAACTTGAATATATTTCGGGCTCATTTGGTGGAATTTTAGATGATTCTGCTACAAAGAGTGTTAAAAATATCAATGGTGATAAAGCAAAAGTTAGGTTTACTTATCTTTCACCGTCATCTTCTGTTACTTCACAAGGCGTTTTGGTTACAGTGAAGTTTAAAGCACTTGAAAACGCGTCGGGGAAAACAGAATTAACAATTTCAGTTCCTAATCCGGGCGATTTTATTGCACAAGATTTAACAAGATTAGCATATACCGTTGAAAATGCAAAGATTACTATTGTTGGTTCACCAACCGAGTCTGAATCTGAATCTCAATCAGAATCTGAAACACAACAAGTTGAATCTTCAACTACTGAAACTACAACAAAGCCTGTTGAAAATAACGATATAAATGATGATAAAGATATGAGCAAAACCATCATTGTTGTCGTTGTGGCTGGTGCTGTCATTCTCATAGCAGTAGCTTTGTTAACAAAAAAACCAAAATCTAAAAATAAGAAGAGGAAGAAATAATGAAAAATATTATTATTGAAGAATGTCCTTATTGTGGCTCAACAAATCTAACAAAAGGCTATCAAATCAATGATGGTATGGTTTATCGTGATAAAATAGCTTCTTTTGGTACATTGATTGAACATACAATCTGCAAAGAATGTGCAAGTGTAGTTTATAGCAAGGTGGAAAAACCAGAAATTCTTAAATAATCAGTCTATTTATTTAATCATCGCATATTATTAAATGGTGATTAAAATGAGTGATAATAAAGAATACAGAACAAATGAAGAAAAACTGAATATAATTGTTCATTTGATTGTAAATGGATATTTAACAAAAAATCAAATTAAAGCAATAATAAAACGGGGTACTTAATACCCCGTTTTCTCTTTTATTCAATTGGTTCAAAATCTTCTGTACCGTGTTTGCAGATTGGACAAACAAAGTCTTCTGGCAATTCTTCACCTTCATATACATAGCCACAGATTTTGCAAACATATCCTTTTTTCTTTTTTGCTTCTGGCTTTGGTTTGATATGGTCAAAATAGTATTGATATGTTGCAGATGGAACATCTGATAATGTTTCAGCTTCAGTAACATCTGAAATAAACAATAGGTGAGTGCCACAATCTACAATATCTGTAACAGTACAAGAGATATATGCATTTGTGCCTTCGCAGATAAAATATGTTCCGTTTTCAGTTCTGTAATGGTC
>CALBNX010000029.1 GCA_937896885.1 uncultured Clostridia bacterium | reverse complement strand
CTGACCAATCGCTGGCGTGCTTCTTTATAAGGGATGTCGAGTTCTATGCCTATCATTAATCCTTGTCCGCGCACTTCTACAACGTGAGGCAGTTTGGCATTTCGGATTGACTGCATCAGGTATTCGCCCACTTCTGCTGCATTTTCCACGAGTTTTTCGCTTTCTATAATGTCGAGTACGGCAATGGCTCCGGCGCATGCCAGATGGTTTCCGCCGAAGGTTGTACCGAGTTGGCCATAAACGGGCTTAAAGTCAGGACTAATAAGCACGCCGCTCATGGGGAAGCCATTACAGATTCCTTTGGCTACGGTTATCATGTCGGGACGCACACCAAGGTGTTGATGGGCGAAGAATTTTCCGCTACGTCCGTATCCGCATTGTATTTCGTCGCAGATAAGTACGGTGTCCGTGCGGTCGCAGGCCTCGCGCAGTCCCTCCAAGAATTCGGGAGTCGCCATGCGGATGCCACCCACACCTTGGATGCACTCTACGATGACGGCGCCCACGTCGCCCTCCTCAATCTCTGCCACCCAGGCCTGCAGGTCGTTCAACGGCAAGTAGGTGGCATGGTTGTTGGCATTGATGGGGGCAATGATGTTGGGATTGGCTGTCACCTCCACGGCCAATGAAGTACGTCCGTGGAAAGCCTTTTGTGCTGAGAGCACACGGGTGCGTCCGTTGTAGAACGAGGCCAGTTTCAAGGCATTTTCGTTGGCCTCAGCACCGCTATTTATCAGGAAGAACTGATAATCATCGTAACCCGAGAGCTTGCCCAAACGATCGGCCAACTCTTGTTGCAACTTGTTGATTACGGAGTTGGAGTAGAAGCCCAACTGAGCCACTTGGTTGCTAATCATTTCCACATAGTGCGGATGGGCATGGCCGATGGAGATTACGGCATGGCCTCCATACAGGTCGAGGTATTCCTGACCTTTGTCATCCCACACGTGGCATCCTTTTCCCTTGACAATGTTAATGTCGAAAAGGGGGTAAACGTCAAATAAGTTCATACTTCTTTTATTTTTGCGGAGCACAGAGACACTGAGTTTTTTTTACTCTGTGTCTTCGTGTCTCTGTGTTCTAAAATTTAAAAAGCACTTGGCTTTAAGCAAAGTCCGTTTCTTTCGTCCAATCCGAACATGATGTTCATGTTCTGAACAGCCTGTCCTACGGCGCCCTTCAGCAGATTGTCAATCATGGAGGTGACAACTATTTTGCGGCCGAACACATCCACATGTACCAGTGCCTTGTTGGTGTTCACCACCTGTTTCAGGTCGATGGCCTTGTCGCTGTAGTGAGTGAAGGCGGCATCCTTGTAGAACTCCTTGTAGAGAGCTGCCACCTCTTCTTTTTCAACAGGCTTGTCCTGATATTTAAGGCCTTCAATTGTCTTGTCATTAACATTTGTACAAAGCACATCTGCATTTGCGGGAGCTTCTGTAACTGCATATCCGTGATTATGTGCTGTAATATATGTCTTGTCTTTATCATTGAATCTTACAGGGTAGTTGCAACCTCTATGACCGTGAAGCATTTTTTCTACCTTACCACCATTTGCAAGGGCAACGAGCTGGTGACCGAGGCCGATTGCAAAAATTGGCATATTTTTATCCATAAGTTTCTTTATTTCTTCGATTGTGTCAGCAAAAGTATCGTGGTCTTCAACACCGTTTGAAATTACAACACCGTCAAAACCACCTGCAAGAATTTCATCTGCATTAAGTTTTGAAAATTTAGTAACAGCGAAACCGCGCTGACTGAAAGCTTTTGCGAAACTCTTTCTTGCACCAAGGTCGATAAATGCAATCTTAATACCTTCGTCAGAAATCTTTTCGTCAATACCTTTATAATCATTCTTAATTTCAAAAGCCTTGATTTTGTTCATTAATGCATCTTTGTCAGAAATATCATCTGTGATGATTGCTTTCATAGCACCGTTTTCACGAATGTTCATAACAATTGCACGGTTATCAAGTGCTGTAACACAAGGAATATCATACTTTACAAGAAAATCTTCAAGTGTCATTTCATTTCTGAAATTTGATGGAGTGTCACAGAGTTCGTGAACTAAAAGTGCAGCAGGGTAGAGCTTGTCACTTTCCATATCTTCAAGACAAACACCATAGTTACCAATAAGTGGGTATGTCATAATAACACCCAAACCTGCGTTTGATGGGTCAGAGAGCATCTCAACATATCCGGTCATTGATGTGTTGAATATTGCTTCAAATACAGTTTCTTTGAATTTTCCGGCAGCTTGTCCTTCATAGACTGCGCCGTTTTCAAGCATTAAATACGCTTTCAAAATTCACACCAGCCTTTCAATTTATTTCAACTAATTATTATACTATATTATTTTATACAGTTCAATAAAAATTTACAAAAAAATAACGACGGTAAATCCGTCGTTAAAAAGCAAAATAAGAATTAGAAACAATACCGATTGTTTTTTGTGAACAACCGATAGAAGATGGAATAGCAATACCAATGCTTTTCTGTTTGCAAGTGTAAAGATTAAACATTGTTATTACCTCCTCCAATTTGTCTTTGAAATTTTATCATAAAAGCAAATTTCAGTCAACACCAAAACCCGAAAAAAATTACTTTTGTCAATTTATATAATAATTATAAAATAATATACATTATATTTAAGCAACTTTTTGCACAAATTGATGACGAAGTTTTAATCGCCAAAAAACTTTGCTAAATCACTTGACAAGTATTGACAAGTATGCTAAAATACCCGTACCTCGAGAAAGAGGGCTTTATTTTTGTGCCCATTTTTACGAGGCAGGCTATACAGAAGTTATCTGCTGATTTTTCAGATAACACATTAACGGAGGTGCCGAAAAATGAGAGTAAAAATCACATTAGCTTGCACAGAGTGCAAACAGCGAAACTACAACACAAAGAAAAACAAGAAGAACACTCCCGACAGAATGGAAATGAACAAGTATTGCAGATTCTGCAAGAAACACACTCTTCATAGGGAAACAAAGTAATTCGGAGGTTAGTGAAATGTCTGACAAAAAAGAAAAGACCACTGCCGAAGTAGTTGAGAAGAAAAAGGATGCTGGCAAGAAAAAGGAAAATCCTTTAAAGAAAATTGGTCCAGCAATCAAGAAGTTCTTCAAAGACTTTAAGGGTGAGTGCAAAAAGGTTACATGGCCATCCGGAAAAACAGTTCTTAACAATTCATTGGTTGTTCTTGTTGTTGTTGCAATCGTTGGTGTCGCAATTCTTGCAGTTGACCAGGGTCTTGCAGCAATTATTGATGCTTTAGTAGGACTTGCTTCAAAAGAAGAGATTACTGAAACAACAACAAAGGCAGCAAATATGATTAGCTTGTTTTTGATGAAATAATCGAAAGGAGATTAAGTTATGGCAGAAATCTCCAAATGGTATGTAGTTCATACTTATTCAGGTTATGAAAACAAGGTTGCAACAAACATTGAAAAGATTGTTGAAAACCGTAAAATGCACGACTTAATTTTAGAGGTTAAAGTTCCCACAGAAATCGTTACTGAAATTAAGGACGAGCAGAAAAAAGAAGTTGAAAGAAAAATCTTCCCAGGTTATGTAATGGTTAAGGTTGCAGTTTTTGAAAACGAAGAAACAGGCGACCTTGAAATGACAGATGATACTTGGTATGTAATCCGCAACACTCGTGGTGTTACAGGATTCGTTGGTCCAGAAAGCAAACCAGTTCCTCTCACAGAGGCTGAAGTTTATGCTATGGGCGTTGAAAAGAAAATCATCGAAATCAACTATGAAATCGGCGATATGGTTACAATTATCGACGGTGCATTTGAAGGCATTATGGGTGTTGTTCGTGAACTTGATATCGACAACAACTCAGTATGCGTAGTAATTTCAATGCTCGGCAGAGAAACTCCTGTCGACCTTGAACTCGACCAAGTAGAAAAGGTCGAAGACTAATTTATTAATTTGGTAATTAGCGTAATTACGCTTTTTATGACGCTTTTGTCAAAGCGTCGTGGGAGGAGCAGAAGAGCTGTCTGTTCCGCCATACCACGAATTTTGGAGGTGCTAAAAATGGCTCAAAAAGTAGTAGGCTTTATTAAGCTTCAAATCCCTGCTGGTAAAGCAACACCAGCACCACCTGTTGGTCCTGCGCTTGGTCAACACGGTGTTAACATTATGGCGTTCACAAAAGAATTTAACGAACGCACAAAGAACGACATGGGTCTTATTATCCCAGTTGTTATCACAGTTTATGCAGACCGTACATTTACATTCGTAACAAAGACTCCACCTGCAGCAGTTCTTATTAAGAAAGCATGCGGAATTGAGAGTGGTTCAGGTGTGCCTAACAAAACAAAGGTAGCTACAATCACAAAAGAGCAGATTAGAAAAATCGCTGAGCAGAAAATGCCCGACCTTAATGCTGCAACAATTGAAACTGCAATGAGCATGGTTGCAGGTACAGCACGTAGCATGGGCGTTACTGTAGTAGACTGATTCTCCTTGTGGGAGGAAAAATCAGAATCCGATTAACCACTATTTTGGAGGAAATTGAATTATGAAACACGGAAAGAAATATGTTGAAAGCGCAAAGCTTATCGACAGAACAAAACTTTATGATACAGCAGAAGCTCTTGAACTCACAGTAAAGGGCGCAACTGCTAAATTTGATGAAACAGTTGAACTTCACGTTCGTCTCGGTGTTGACTCACGTCACGCAGACCAGCAGGTTAGAGGCGCTGTTGTTCTTCCTAACGGCACAGGTAAAAATGTTAGAGTTGCAGTTTTCGCAAAAGGCGACAAAGTTGATGCAGCTCTCGCAGCAGGTGCTGAATATGTTGGTGCAGAAGACCTTATGGAAAAAATCCAGGGTGGCTTTATGGACTTTGATGTATGTATCGCAAGCCCTGATATGATGGGTATTGTTGGTCGTCTCGGTAAAGTTCTTGGTCCTCGTGGTCTTATGCCAAGCCCAAAAGCAGGTACAGTTACTCCTGACGTTGCTAAGGCTGTTACAGAAGCTAAGGCTGGTAAGATTGAATACCGTCTTGACAAAACAAATATCATCCACTGCCCAATCGGTAAAGTATCATTCGGTCCTGAAAAACTCAAGGAAAACCTTGATACACTTATGGATGCTATCGTTAAAGCAAAGCCAGCAGCAACAAAAGGTCAGTACATTAAATCTGTTACTGTTGCTTCAACAATGGGCCCTGGCGTTAAAATCAACTCAAACAAATTTACAGCAGCTCCAGTTGCTGAATAATTAAACTATTGACAAACCCAAAAGGGTGTGTTAATATATTTAAGCTTGCCAAAGACAGTAGGTGCATTTAGCATAAAGTTTTGACTGCCTACCGAGGATATTAGCATTTAATTAAAATGTTTCTATGCCTTTTCTGTCTTTGCAGAAGAGGCATATTTTTTCTCCTTGCAAGCGCATTTATAAAATTTAATAGGAGGTGAATCCGTTTGCCAAGCGAGAAGGTTTTAGAATTAAAGAAACAGCAGGTGGCTGCTCTTA
>CALBNX010000028.1 GCA_937896885.1 uncultured Clostridia bacterium | reverse complement strand
TCCATATTATGATACATATATTCACCGTCTGCATAGCACCATTTGCAGTATTCTTCATTGAAGAAACCATCTGTTTCCTTGCTGATATTAGAATCTTCTAAAGGCATACCGCAACATTGACAAATAAGCTGTCTTGGTGAGCCGAGAAGTGTATTGATAGATACATCAAATAGTTTCGAGAGCAATTTAAGTGTTTCGGTGTTTGGCACCGTTTCTCCGTTTTCCCATCGCGAAACTGCCTGCCTTGTTACGAATACCTTTTCGGCAAGAGCTTCCTGCGAAAGTCCCTTTTTAGTTCTTAGCTCCACTATAATATCTTTTGTTTCCATAAAATTATCACCTCATACACATTATATAATGTGCGCTTAAATCAAACAAGCAACTGTCTGTTGCTGTTATGATTTTTTCCTAATTATCCAATAGCAAATCCAATAAATGATTACAAGAACAAATTGAGAGTATCCAATCCATTTTGCAACATCCGGCATATCAATTAGTGCTGTAACAATCACTACTGCGCAACTGATTAAAAGATATATGGAAAATGTAGCACTTTTTGCCCTTTGAATAATTGATAGGTTTCTTTCATCAGTTTCGTTGATTTTTTGTTTTTTGATACTATCCTCATTTTTAGTAATTTTTAAATATTGTATAATGCGTGCAACACCGACCATTGCTACTGCAAAGCCGAAAGCTGAAATATATTCATTTTCAGATTTAGTTACAATTACTCCGATGATCATTATTGCTCCAAGCACAATGCAGATAATGCCATAATATAGTCTTGTTTTAAGTTTCTTTTTGTAATCCATAGTTTAATCCTCCTCAAAAATGAAAATATCTTCAATCTTCATATCAAAATATTTTGATATTTTATGAGCCAGTTGCAATGAAGCATTATATTTCCCATTTTCCAGTGATATGATTGTCTGACGTGTTACTCCTACTGCACCTGCTAAATCGTCCTGCGTTACTTTATTTTCCTTTCGTAATTCTCTTATTCTGTTGTTCAAACAATCACCTCCTCAAATAGTAAAGTACACTTTACATTTTTATTGTACTATATGCTTAGAAAAATGTCAAGCACATTTTACATTTTTCATAAAATTGGCAACATTAAAGGCTTTGAGGTTAATTTCCTCAAAGCCTTCCTTTACACTAATCTATATGACGCAATATACTCAGCATCCGATTCAAGGTTTGGATTATTCTGCTCAAAGACAATATTCAAATTATTTTCTTTTGCAGTTAGGTCAAAGTGGCAAAGTGCAATGCCAATATCAATCATTTGCATATCGAGTTTTTCGGTACGAGCAAAACCTTTACTGCGTTTTAGATAAAAGTGAACTGCATTGTCGGTTGCAACAACTCGCCAGGGTTGCTTATTTACTGCCGATGGGGCAAGTCTTACCATTTCCAAGCTTTCAGTCCATTTGCCTGCATTTTCTTTGGATAAAGGCTTATCAAATGAGCCATCAAAGAACAACTCTTCAAAGGGCAGACGCTCATCGGCTTTAACTCCTTTTCGCATCATACTCTCACGGATGGACATCTTTTTCGCAGGATATCCCAAAGGACTTGCGCAAGGCATAATTTCGTCACTATCAAGTTCCATTGCATCTTCAAAAGCAGAGCGATTCATAGTTCCGCCAAGCCAGGTTGTTCCGATTCCGATAGATTGGGCGTATAACACGAACATTTCAAAGGAATAGCCAAATGCCACGCTTGCATTTTCTGTGCATTTGATTTTACCACCGACAAATAAATCCGTCCCCACAGTAACAGGACAGTTAAGTCCGTGTTCTTTTGCGTTCATAAATTTAAAGTCTACAGGTATTTTATATGGATTTTCTATTGTCTTTGCAAAAGATGCCAATTTTTCTATGTCAGCTTTACTCAGTTCTCTGTCATCGAATGTTCTGACACTTCTTCTGTTTTTAATATGTTCTGTGATATTGTTCATAGACAACCTCCTATATAACTTCTATGTAAAAACTGACAGGCCTGAATCCGTCATTGCAGGAAATCATAGCCGATTTTTTGTTTTTCATCCAGCCATCATAGAAATTTCCGCCACCATTTGAAAGCTCTTTCACAAAGTATTCCATACTTTCCCAAGCAGAATCACACATATTTTCAGGCTTTTCTCCGCCAACGGAAATAAACTCCTGACCGAGCCTCATATCGCAGGTGTGCTCAATTGGGTTTTCATATTTTTCTATCAAATCATCATACTGTACCATTTTCATAACGGTAATTTTTATAGTTTTCATTTCTCCACCTCATACGGCCAATCAATGATTCCGCCAAACTCTTTTACATTGGTGTAACCAAGTTTTGCAAGGCTTTCGGCTGCGATTTTACTTCGTCTTCCTGAACGGCAATATACTAAAATCAACTTGTCCTTATCAGGTAACATTTCTTCTGCTTTATTCTCAATTTCGGTATATGGAATTAAGATTGCATTTGGAATGTGTCCCTCGTCAAATTCGTCCTGTTCTCTTGTGTCTAAAATAATATGTTCTTCGCCTGAGTCCATTATCTTTTTGGCTTCCTCTGCCGTAATTTGTTCGTACATTGCTTTTTCTCCTTTTTCTGCGACGATTATTGATGTCGGTCCGTCCGCTCCGCCGATAATTCCGATACTGCTATCATCTCCGCAAGCGGTGAGCAGTATGCAAAGCAGAACTGATATAATACATAGTGCTTTCTTCATCACATTAACCCTCAATCTTTTCCATTACTTGACTGAATACTTCGCCGATATTTTCCCTGATAACCAGGTCGGCGTTGTTATCGTATTCCGTTTCAGACTTATTGATCATAACGATATATTTGCCTCTGAAATATCTCACAAATGATGCGGCTGGATACACCGCAAGAGAAGTTCCTCCAACAATCAGCATATCAGCGTTTTCGATATGTCGTATTGCCGATTCCGCAACTCCGTCATAGAGATTTTCGCCATAGAGAACAACCTTTGGTTTCATAATGCCACCGCATTCGCATCTCGGCACATCCTTGTCTTTGATTTCTGACAAGACCTTGTCTGTATCGCCCTTTTTACCGCAGGAGGCACAATAAAATTTCTCTGCAGTTCCGTGGAGTTCAATTACATTTTTACTGCCTGCTCTTTGATGCAGACCATCTATGTTTTGCGTTATTACTGCTTTGAGTTTACCCATGTTTTCAAGCTTTGCCAACGCTTTGTGAGCATTGTTTGGTTCTACTTCAATGATAAAATATTTTCTATAAAAATCATAAAAAGTTTCTGTGTTCTGAAAAAAGAAATCGTGGCTCAATATCTCTTCGGGAGGCACGCCGTATTCTTTCACGGTGTTATAAAGTCCGTCTTGGCTGCGATAGTCCTTCACACCGCTTTCGGTAGATACACCTGCACCACCAAAGAAAACGATGCTACTGCACTCTTTAATCATTTCTGCAAATTTTTCTATCATCATTTCTTGCCTCACTTTTTTGGTTTGGTCAGCTCAAAACTGTCGTCAATCATATTCTTTATATCATCTGTCGGGATGCTCCCGTCAAGGATTATGGAATTCCAATGCCATTTGTTCATATGGTACGCGGGAACAACTGATTCATAAGTAGACCGCCACATATATGTAAGGTTTGGATCGCATTTCACATTAACCCAGATGTTTCCCAAATGCTCATATATAGCTGCAAACATCTTTTGATTGCCCTTATGCCTCATAATAGTCCAGTTAAAATCATGGAAGGGATAATCTTCGTATGTGTCATTAAGCGATAGACAAAAATCGATCACTTCTTGTCTTGTTCTCATTTTGTACCTCTTTTATAAAACCATTAATTATGTCCGTGACAGTTTCCGCCACAACCGTGTTCACCGCAGGTGTGACCTTCACCGTGTTCGTGGTCGTGGTGGTCGCATTTTGCATCAGGGTCGTATGAAAGAGTATCG
>CALBNX010000027.1 GCA_937896885.1 uncultured Clostridia bacterium | reverse complement strand
GTTTAGAGGATAAACGAATTTGCCTTTTTGAAGATAAAGGAAATTGTCTGCTTTAACGTTGATTATTCCCACTCAATAGTTCCAATTGGCTTTGGAGTAAGGTCGTAGAGCACACGGTTGATGCCGTCAACTTCGTGTGTGATTCTGTCTGTAATCTTATGAAGAACTGCATAAGGAATTTCTTCGATGGTAGCACTCATAGCGTCTTTAGTATTTACTGCACGGATGATTGCTGGCCAGCCTTCATAACGGCTTTCGTCCTTAACACCAACGCTCTTAACATCAGGCACAGCAATAAAATACTGCCAAACCTTTTCAGCAAGACCGCAGTTGTCAAATTCTTCACGAAGAATTGCATCTGCTTCACGAAGGGCATGGAGTCTGTCGCGAGTGATTGCACCAAGGCAACGAACACCAAGACCAGGGCCTGGGAATGGCTGACGATAAACCATAGCGTGTGGAAGACCAAGAGCCTCACCAACTACACGAACTTCATCTTTGAAGAGAAGTTTGATTGGTTCAACAAGTGAGAAGTTAAGGTCTTCAGGAAGTCCGCCAACATTGTGGTGAGATTTAACTGCTTTTTTGCCTTCTGCTTGTTTGAAACTTTCAAGAATGTCAGGGTAGATTGTGCCTTGTGCAAGGAATTCTACACCCTCAAGTTTTCTTGCTTCGTCAGCGAACACGTTTATAAATTCTGCACCGATAATCTTTCTTTTCTTTTCAGGTTCACTAACACCTGCAAGAAGGTCAAGAAAACGGTCAGTAGCATCAACATAAATAAGGTTTGCGTCGAGCTCTTTGCCGAAAACTTCAATAACATTTTCGCTTTCGTTCTTTCTCATAAGACCGTGATTAACGTGAACACAAACTAACTGTTTGCCGATTGCTTTAATGAGAAGAGCAGCAACAACTGATGAGTCAACACCGCCGGAGAGTGCGAGAAGAACTTTTTTGTCGCCAACCTGCTCGCGAACAGCCTTAATCTGTTCTTCAATAAAAGCATCTGCTAACGCTTTGGTGGTAATTCTTTCCATTGATTCGGGTCTAACATTGCTATCCATTTTGAATTCCTCCATTTTATATTAAATTAGTCTGTATAGTTATCGAAATATCCCTGAACGAGAATGATTGGAGTACCCTTGTCACCTGAACCACTTGTAAGGTCGCAAAGTGAACCAATAAGGTCAGTAAGCTGACGAGGAGTTGTACCCTGAGATGCCATATTACCAACAAGGTTATCATTCTTAGCTTTAATGCTCTTTGAAATTGCTTCTTTGAGTTCAGCGCCTGAAAGTCCTTTGAAGTCGTTATCAGCAAGATATTTGAGCTTTAATTCGTTAGGTGTACCGATAAGTCCGCTTGTATGAGCAGGGGATACAACTGGGTCAGCAAGTTCCCAAATTTTACCCTGTGGGTCCTTGAATGCACCGTCGCCATAAACCATAACTTCAATGTGCTTGCCTGTTCTCTTTAAGAATTCAGCCTGAATATCTTCAACGAGTCCCTGACATTCTCTTGGGAAGAGTTTAACTGTATCTTCTGTTGATTTGTTTGAACCAAGAAGACCATATTTTTCGTTGCAACCACTACCATTTACAGGAGCATTTAGAATATCGTCAAGTCCGCAAACAACTTTAGCACCTGCAGCTTTAAGAATTCTCTTTGTGCGAGCTCTTGTGTGAATGTCACAAGTGAGAACGCAATCTGTATAGTTGAGAATTGTTTTTGGTTGATTTGCAAAGATGATTTCAGCTTCTGCACCTGATTCTTTAATGATGTCTGAGTAGTATGCTACATAGTCAACACCTGTGAATTCGTGCTTGTTTTCACCAAAAAGTTCTCTGTATTTTGCTTCATCAAGAACATCTGAATAAGGGTTAATTCCTGCTTCGTCAACCTGGTCGAGAGTTACGAGTGAGTTACCAACTTCGTCACTTGGGTAGCTGAGCATAAGAACAACTTTCTTTGCACCTTTAGCAATACCACGAAGACAGATTGCAAAGCGGTTTCTTGACAAAATTGGGAAAATAACACCAATTGTGCCACCACCGAGTTTTGCTTTAACATCAGCAGCGATATCATCAACTGATGCATAGTTGCCTTGTGCACGAGCTACGATTGATTCTGTAAGAGAAACAACGTCTCTGTCACGCATTTCGAAGCCTTCGCTCTCTGCTGCTTCAAGCACACTTGTTACAGCAATGTCAACAAGGTCATCACCCTGTCTGATAATAGGACAACGAATACCTCTTGAAACTGTACCTACTTTTCTTTCCATATATATCTCTCCAATATAAAAAATACAAAAGTAAATTTCAACAGACCACGCAAACAAGCTTTAAAAAAGCCCCTATTTGCCGAATATTAAAAATTACACACTATTATATAATAAACTGCCCAAAAAAGTCAATGAAAAACATTTTGCATATAAACAAAAAATCGTAAAAAAATCAGAAAAAATTTTGTGCATTTTTTATCTAAACAAAATCTCTTTTTACCGTTGAATTTCATTGACTTTTATATGGTATAAGAGTATAATATTTTAGAACATACTCTATTATGAGTTATTATGCTTATTAACCGAAAAGAAGGTAAAAATATGCCAATGACATTGATGTATATTACAAATAATCCTCAGATTGCACAAATTGCACAAAGAGCAGGTGTTGATAGAATCTGGGTTGATATGGAAAGCCTTGACAAAGAACTTCGTCAAGGTGGAATGGATACTGTTCAATCAAGTCATACGATTGAAGATACTAAAAGGATTCGTCCCGTTGTAACAACTGCTGAATTACAGGTGCGAATTAACCACATGAACGAAAATTCAAAAGATGAAATTGAACAGGTTATTGAAGCAGGTGCAGATGTTATTATGCTCCCATATTTCAAAACTCGTGAAGAAGTTGAAAAGTTCGTTGAATATGTTGGTGGCAGAGTAAAAACGATTGCACTGGTAGAAACGAAAGAAGCTTATGAAAATATCGACGATATTCTTGAAGTCAAGGGCATTGACGAAATTCATATAGGTCTTAACGATTTGCATTTGGCTTATGGACAAGACTTTATGTTTGAATTGCTTGTCGACGGAAAAGTACATAGCCTGGCTGAAAAATTTCGAAACAAAGGTATCAAATTTGGGTTTGGCGGAATTGCTCGTGTAGGTTATGGCAAATTACCTGCTGAACACATTATCACAGAGCATTATGCATTGGGCTCACAAATGGCAATTTTGTCTCGTGGTTTTTGTGATGCAAACAGAGTCGAAAATCCTAAAGATGTAGAAGATGTTTTTATTAAAGGTGTTCAGGATATCCGTGCAAAGGAAAAAGAAGTTGCACAATATTCAGCAGAGCAATATGCAGAGAATCATAAAATAGTTGAAGAAAAAGTAAACGAAATTGTTAAGCAGATAAAAGCAAGTAAGACAACAAACGAAAAAATATGGTTAGCAACACCAACAATGCACGGTGAAGAAATAAAGTTCGTGCAAGAAGCTTTTGATAAAAACTGGGTTGCACCATTGGGCTTTAATGTTGATGGCTTTGAAAATGAAATGGCAGAGTATTTAGGTGTGGGCTACGCAGCCGCCCTTAATGCAGGTACAGCTGCTTTGCACCTTGCAATTAAACTCGCAGGTGTAAAACAAGGAGATATTGTTCTTTGCTCTGACTTAACCTTTGCCGCAACAGTTAACCCTGTTTCTTATGAAAAAGGTGTACAGGTGTTTGTTGATAGTGAGAGGGACACTTGGAATATGGACCCTAAGGCACTGAAAATAGCTCTTGAAAAATACAAGGGAAGGGTTAAAGCGGTAATTTGTGTATATCTTTATGGCACACCTGCAAAGATTGATGAAATAAAAGAACTTTGCGACGAATATGGTGTTGTGTTTATTGAAGATGCCGCCGAATCACTTTCTGCTACATATAAAGGTAAACAAACAGGTACTTTCGGCAAGTACAATGCAATTAGTTTTAATGGAAATAAAATTATAACCACTTCAGGTGGAGGAATGCTCTTGTCAGATGACGAAGATGCAATTAAAAAGGCTCGTTTTTGGGCAACTCAAGCAAGGGACCCAGCACCTTGGTATCAACACAGTGAAACTGGCTACAATTACAGAATGAGTAATATAGTGGCAGGTATCGGTAGAGGACAGCTTCTTCACCTTGAAGAGCATAAGGCACTTAAAAAAGCAATTTATGAAAGATATAAAGAAGGACTTCGTGATTGTCCGATTGAAATGAACCCATATATTGATAATATGGAACCTA
The DNA here is from genome assembly GCA_937896885.1 of uncultured Clostridia bacterium. GTDB lineage: Bacteria > Bacillota > Clostridia > Oscillospirales > Acutalibacteraceae > Fimenecus. The sequence goes on along the minus strand of CALBNX010000027.1, from coordinate 24,717 downwards.
ATTTCTGGCTTAGTTGTCTTACTATTAATGCAGATGCTATGGACAAGGCTACACCTGAAAAACTCCGTCTTGAGCTTGAAAAATATAATATTGAGTCAAGACCCATCTGGAAACCTATGCATATGCAACCTGTTTATGCTGACAATGATTTCATTACAGCAGGGGACAATGTGGGCGAAGATATTTTCGCAAGAGGAATTTGTCTCCCATCAGATATTAAAATGACAGTTGAACAGCAACAAAAGGTAATAGACATAATAAAAAGTTGCTTTTAATCTAAATTAAAAGGAAGAATGAAATGTATAAATACATAAAAAGAGCATTAGATTTTTTTGCTTCTCTTTGTGGAATAATTGTTCTTTCGCCAATATTTATTTTGCTTTGTGTATTGGTAAGAACCAAACTTGGAAGTCCTGTGCTTTTCAAGCAAGAAAGACCTGGTAAGATTGACAAGAAAACCAGAGAAGAAAAAATCTTTACACTTTATAAATTCAGAACAATGACAGATGAGCGTGACGAAAATGGTGAACTTTTGCCTGATGAAATCCGTCTTACAACGTTTGGCAAGTTTTTAAGAAGTACAAGCCTGGATGAGTTACCTGAAATTATAAACATATTAAAAGGTGATATGAGTTTTATCGGCCCTCGTCCGTTACTTGTGAAATATCTGCCACTTTATTCAGAACATCAGCGTCGTCGTCATCTTGTAAGACCTGGTCTTTCAGGATGGGCACAGGTCAATGGCAGAAACGCGTTGTCTTGGCAGGATAAATTCAATCTTGATGTTGAATATGTTGATAATATTTCCTTTAAGCTTGACACAAAAATTTTCTTTATGACAATAATGTCAGTCCTCAAACGCGAGGGCATCAGTAGTGAAACGAGTGCTACTATGGAAGCGTTTACTGGTAACCATGAATAATTCACATAAACAAAAGGTGAGATTATGAACAAAAAAGTAGTTATAATTGGTGCGGGTGGTCACGGCAGAGTTGTAGCTGATACAGTTGAAATCTGTGGCGATATGGTTTTGGGATTCCTTGATGATAGTGACCATAGTGGTGAAAATGTAAATATAATAGGTAAAACCACTGATGCCGAAAAATATTGTGACGGTGAAACATATTTGTTTGTAGCGATTGGTAATTGCGAAGTCCGTGAAAGAATAATGAATAGTTTGCCAACTGCGAAATGGTACACTGCAATTCATCCGTCAGCTGTGATTTCTCCATCTGCAGTAATTGGTGTTGGCACTTGTGTAATGCCAAATGCGGTTGTCAATAATAGTGCAAAAGTTGGAAAAGGCGTAATCATAAATACTTGCGCATCTGTTGACCACGATGATGTAATTGGTGATTTTGTTCATATAGCTTGTGGAGTACATATTGCAGGTACTGCAACTGTTGGAAAGGGTACTTGGATAGGAATTGGCGCTACCATTAGCAACAATGTTTCTGTATGTGAAGAACTTAAAATCGGTGCAGGTGCAGTGGTAGTAAAAGATATAACAGAAAAAGGAACTTATGTTGGAGTTCCCGCAAAAAAGATTAAGTAAAGGTCGTAAGTAATGAAGAAGATATGCTTTATAACAACTGTTTCATTAACGCTTAAAAGCTTTGTTGTTGAAACAGCAAAATATATGCATAACGAATGTGGTTATGATGTAACTCTCATCTGTGATAATGATGAAGAGTTTGCTTTGTCATTGCCTGAATACATTCATTATATTCCTGTGCCAATGTCAAGAGGTATTGACTTGTCTGGCATTGCATCTGTTTTGAAGTTTTATAAAGTGTTCAGAAAAGAAAAGTTTGATTTAATTCAATATTCAACTCCAAATGCTGCTTGTTATGCAAGTATTGCATCGTTTTTGGCAAGAGTGCCTATAAGACTTTATGCACAATGGGGTATTCGCTATATAGGTCTTAATGGAGCAGGAAGAAAAATATTCAAACTAATTGAAAAAATTGTATGCACATTTTCAACTCATATCCGTTCGGTTAGTCCTATGAATCTGCAGTTTGCAGTAAATGAGGGGCTTTATCCTAAATTCAAGGCAAAGGTTATCGGCAACGGTGGAACAATCGGCGTTGATATGTCTAGTTATGATATAAACAAAAAAGACGAATGGAGAAACGAAATCCGCAATCAATATAATATAAGTGATACGGACTTTGTTTTCGGTTTTGCAGGTCGCATTTCTGTTGATAAAGGGTGTACAGAATTACTCACAGCATTCAAAAATATTGCCGAAACAAATAAAACAGCAAAAATACTTGTGGTTGGACCACTTGAGGATAATTGCGGAGTTCCACAAGAAATTATCGACTGGGCAAAAAATTCTGAGAATGTAGTTTTTACAGGTAAAATTGATAATAAGGATATGAAAAAGTATTATTCTGCAATGAATATTCTTGTTCACCCAACTTACCGTGAAGGCTTCGGGATGGTTATTCAGGAAGTAGGAGCTCTCGCTGTACCGGTGATTACAACAAAAATCCCTGGTGCTTCAGAAGTGATGGTTGATGGAGAGTCTTGTGTCCTTGTTGAGCCTAAAAATACGGATGAGCTTCAATGTGCTATGACTGATTTGCTTAACAATATAGCAAAGGCAAAAGAGCTTGGCAATGGTGCTTATAATCGAACAAAAGCGCTTTATGACCGTCCAATAATGCTCGAAAATCAAAGAAAAGAATATACTAGACTTCTGAAAGGAGATAATGACTTTATGAAACTTATTCTTTCAGATAAAATTATTACTAATTACAATTATCCAGAAGATACAACAGTTAAAACTGTTTCTTATAAGGATTTAGATAGTTATAATAATAATGAAAAGGTTGTGGCAATCGCAGGCTCACGTGCTATGGCAATCAAGTGTGCCAATATGAATTTGCCATCACTTAAACTTTTTCAATTGACAAGTGCGGGATTTGATGGTGTGCCACTTGAAAAATTTGCGAAAAAGGGTGTTGCAGTTGCAAATGCAGGTACTGTTTATTCAGCACCAATTGCCGAAACAGTAGTTTTTGGCATTCTTCAAATGGCTAAAAAGTTACGCAAAAATCCTAATAATAGAAACTTTAAGATTTATCGTCATTATAATCAGATTACTGAACTAAGCGGTAAAAATGTACTAATTATGGGTGCAGGCAATATCGGTACGGCAGTTGCAGATAGATTGTTAGGCTTTGATATGATTATTGATGGCTATGACCCATATTGTGCAGAGAAAAGTCAATACTTAAAAATGCTTCGCAACCGTGAAGAATTAAAAGCCAATTTAAGTAAATATGACTATATCGTTTCTACTCTTCCTGATAATGATGAAACAAAGGGTAGTGTCAACAAAGAACTGTTTGACAGTATGAAAAAGTCAGCGGTGATTATAAATGTTGGCAGAAAAGCAGTATTCAATGAAAATGACTTTTATGTAGCATTAAAAACAAAGAAAATCGGCGGTGCGGTGCTTGATATGTTTGAAAAAATACCAAACTCACTTACAAATAAATTCCGCAGACTTAAAAATGTTATTGTGCTTCCCGGTGTTTCAGCAATATCTCGTGAAGTAAATGACAGACTTAAAGACCATATGTATAAAAACATTGTTGCTTCTCTTAATAACGGAGAAGTTTCCAATGTAATCAATGGAGTGAAATAAATGTTTTTTAGTATAATTGTCCCTATTTATAATGTAGAAAGATATCTAAGAGAATGTGTTGACAGTATTTTGTCACAAACATATGAAGATTTTGAGCTTATACTCGTTAACGATGGCAGTAAAGATTCAAGTGGTGCCATCTGTGATGAATATGCTGAAAAAGACAGCAGAGTAAAAGTTATACATAAAGAAAACGGTGGACAATCTACGGCAAGGAATGTTGGTGTAAAAACAGCAAGTGGTCAGTATGCGATTTTTATTGATAGCGATGATTTTTTCTGTGATAACAACTTCTTTGAAGATGTTAAGAATAAGATTAAAGAAGATACTGATATTGTAGTTTTCCGTTATTGCAAATATTATGAAGATGGGAAAACTGATGACTGTGGCATAAATCTTTCTAATATTGATAGCAGTAATAAAATAACCATTCTTCGTGAGTTAGTCCGTAGGGATGCTTTCTTCTGCTCTTGTTGGTCAAAATGTACTCGTATGAGTATTCTAAAAGACAACAACATTGAGTTTGATATAAGCCTTTCTTGTGAAGATATGGACTGGTATTACAATGTTGTTTCAAAAGCAGAGAACTTTGAGATTATCGATAAGCCTTATGTTTATTATCGTCAACGCGAAAATTCAGTGACATCTTCGTTCAAGAAAAAGAGCATTACTGATTATTTATACACAATTAAAAAGTGGAGTAATGAGTTTGAAAGCATTGAAGATGAAATTGAAAAAGCAGTTATGCTTTCTTCACTTGCTAAGCTTTATTGCAACTTGATTATTTCATACTCAAGACACACAAAAGAGCTTAAAGACTGTAAAAAAGATATTTTTTCATTCAAATGGCTTCTGAATTATGACCTGAACCCAAGAACAAAAATTATTAGCAAATTTGCTAAATTTTTGGGACTTTCGGTTACTTGTACATTACTTAAAATTCTTGAAAAGGTTAGGTGAGCAGTTTGGAATATCCAAAAGTGCTTGTTGTGGGTATCAATCCTTGGATTGACAACACAGGAATAAATACACTCATCACTTTCTTTGATGATTGGGATAAAAACTCAATAGCTCACATTTATACAAGAGCAAAATTACCAAACACACATATTTGCGATAATTTTTTCAGAATTTCAGAGCCCAAAGTTATGAAAAGCATTGTAAAGCGCAATATCAAAACTGGTGAGTGGGTACATAATACACCTGAAACTGAAACCGAATCAGCTCAGGAAAATCAGATTTATAGCAAGAAGCACAGTGAACTTATGACTCTTGCTCGTGAATTTGTGTGGCTTTTAGGTAAATGGAGAACAAAAGAACTTGATAAATTCCTCGATGAATTTGATGCAGATGTGCTTTTCTTTCCAATCTATTCTACTGTTTATATGAACAGATTACAAAATTATATAAGAAAGCGTACAAATAAACCAGTTGTTCTTTATGTTTCTGATGACAACTATTCATATAAATCAATCGCAAAAACTCCAATATCTTTCTTTTCAAGATTTTGGTTGAGAACTCAGGCAAAAAAACTTTTCAAAAGCGCATCAAAAATTATGGTTATTGCACCAAAACAAAAAGAAGAATATGATAATATTTTTGGAACTGACAGTGTGATTATGACAAAAGGAATTGATTTTTCAAAAATTTCATTTGAAGAAAAAACGCTGAACAATCCAATTAAAATGGTTTATACTGGTAAACTCATTATTGGAAGATGGCTTTCCCTTGCAAAAATTGCTGAAGCAATGGGTGATATCAATAAAGACGAAACAAAAATCGAACTTGATATTTATACAGCTGACACTTTAACTGCTGAACAAGAAAAAGCTCTTAATCGTAATGGCTGTGCAGTTAAAGGCGCATTAAATCTTGATGAAGTACAAAAGGTACAAAGAGATGCAGATGTTCTCGTGTTTGTTGAAAGTCTTGAAGATAAGTTTAAATATACCGCAAGACTTTCTTTCTCAACAAAGATTACAGATTACCTTAAAAACGGTAAATGTATTTTTGCAATAGGTGATAAAGAAATTGCACCAATTGACTATTTCAATCGTTACGATTCTGCAATAACTGCAACAAGTTATGCTGAAATCCCAGAAAAACTTCAGACTCTTGTTGAAAATCCAGAGCTTATTTCTGAATATAGCAAAAAAGCTTATGAATGTGGCAAAGAGCATCATAATATTGAACTTATGAACAAAACACTTATTGATACTATTATCGCTGCTAAAGGAGATTAAGCAATGAGTCAGACACTTACAAGAAAAAATTACTGGTCATTAGATGTTGCAAAGTTTTTTTGTGCAATATTGATAATTTCTGCTCATTTTGCATCAGAATGGGGCAAGTTTCCAACACTTATAGACTATGCTTTTTCACTTTATGTTATAGCAGTACCATTCTTTTTCTGTTGTAGTGGATTTTTGTTTTTTAAAAAGCTTAATGCCTTACCTACAAAGGAGGAAAAGAAAAAATACTTTATACAATATGAAAAAAGAATATGGACAATGTATGCACTTTGGTCTGCAGTTTATTTTGTTCATGTGTTGTATAGTTGGATTATTGGAGATAAGTTAAATCTCGGGCAGATATTAAGATATTTGCATATGTCACTTGTAATACAAACTTATTCGACAATATGGTTTTTACCTGCTTTGGCAATAGGAATAGCTGTTACATATTTTTTAGTAACAAGGTTAAGTAAGAGGCAAATGGTTGTCTTATCATTCCTATTGTATGTTTTTGGTATGTTTTGTTATACTTATTATTTTGCTATAGCAGAAACACCTATAGCAGATTTCTATAATATATATTGTGACATATTTTATACCTCCAGAAATGGCCTGTTTAATGGTGTTCCATTTGTTTTTATGGGATATCTGATTTCCGTAAAAAAGGATATTATTCCATCACCAAAAGGTTTTTTCAAATATGCAATCTCTGCAGCAATATCACTTGCTTTGTTGGTGGCAGAAGCATTCATTTTAAAATTGAAATTTAATGTGACAGGAATGGATGTAGGAATTTTTGTAGTACCATTTACCTATTTCTTTATAATGATGGTCCTTCATATTGAATTAAAAGAGCATAAGTTGTGGTTGTGGTGCAGAAAGTTGAGCCTGTTAATTTTCGTATCACAAAGATTGTTTTTAACAATGCTACCTGCGTTTATTCCCGGATTTTTTAACGCAATATACTCGAATTCATATATAGGTCTTGTTGCGGTTATAGGATTAACAATAGCATTTTCAGTTGTAATGATACTATTAAGCAACAGGATTAAGTTTCTTAAAAAAATGATATAAAAAGGAGTGAGAATATGAAAGTAATGCATATAAATGCCGTTTATGGTCAAGGTAGCACAGGTATTATAGTAAAAGATTTACATAATATTTCGCTGAATAGTGATATTAGTTCATATGTTTCATATTCTATCTCAAACATGAATGAAAATGATATTGTAAATGGATATAAGGTTGGAAGTAATTTCGGTAAAAAAACACACGCTATTTTGTGTAGAATAGGTGGTAAGCAAGCATATTTTTCGAGATGTGCTACTCATAAACTCATAAAACATTTAAAGAGTGTGAAGCCAGATATAGTTCATCTTCATAATCTTCATAGCAATTATATTCATCTGAATATGTTGTTGGATTATTTAGGTGAAAATAACATTAAGACAATTATAACTTTACATGATTGTTGGTTTTATACGGGAGGCTGTTTTCATTATACAATTGATAATTGCTTTAAGTGGCTTGAAAACTGCGGTAATTGTCCCAAAAGAACGCAAGATACGCCTGCTATATTTAAGGATAATTCAGCCATAATTCTTTCGGACAGAAAGAAACGCTTTAATAATATAAAAGACTTAATCGTAGTGGGTGTTTCCCAATGGATTTTGAATGAAGCACAACGAACATTTTTAAATGGCAGAGAAGGTCATGTGATTTATAATGGCGTTGATACTGATTACTTTGTTCACACACCGTCAGATTTTCGAAAAAAATATGGAATAGAAGATAAATTTGTAATTCTTGCAGTTGCAAATAAATGGTTGAAGCCTGTTAATAAAAAAACCTTTGAGTATGTAACGGCAAATCTTACGGAAGATACTGTAATGGTTATGGTTGGATGTACAGCTTCGCAAAAACAAGCTTTGCCGGACAATGTAATTGCCATAGATTATATTATTAGTCGTGATGAGCTTCGCAAGGTTTATTCAGCCTGTGATGTTTTTGCTAATTGCACGAGAGAAGAGTCAATGTCGCTTATCAATGTTGAGACACAATCCTGCGGAACTCCGATAGTTACCTATCGTAATACGGGTGCACAGGAAACAGTTGATAATAAATGTAGCTTTTCTGTTGCAAACGGAAATGAAAAGGAATTTCTTGACGCGATATTAAAGGTTAAGAAAATAGGTAAAAAGAACCTTTCAGAAGAATGTCGCAAATGGGTAAAGGAAAATTTTGACCGTGATAAGAATTATGAAAAATATATTAGTTTGTATAAGTAGAGGTTTAGTATAACTATGTTGGACAATAGAAATCTTGAAAAAAATGGATGTTCAATAATTGAATATTTTCTGATGATGTTTTTTTCGGCTTACTATATATTGACAAGCTTATATTCATCAATTAATTTCTATATTATAATCTTTGTCATTGTTATATATGTTTGCTATTTATTGTCACAAGAACAGAAATATATAAGGTTATCAATTATAATGCTTTCTCTTATGATAATAACAGCATTGGCATATACTATTTTGACTGACACAAAAACTATTGCAGCATCGGGAATGATGCTTGAAATCAAGCAGTTCATATCCAAGTTTTTTCAATTCTTAACAATGTACTTTCCTGTAGTTTTATTTGTAAGAATGTCGGATGTTATGAGTGAAAGACAAAAACGGTCAATGATTACCATTATTGGAATATTAATAGTATATGTTATGTTTCAAACCTTGCAGGAACTGGCAATTAATCCTAATGCTATCAGACAGTGGGAGACAGATGCAGAAATTGAAGACGATAATATAGGCGGATATTACTTTGTTTATTCTATTCCTATTTTAGTTGCTACTATTTTGATATGCATAGAAAAAATGGATTCTTTCAAAAAGACTATTGGTGTATTGATGGTTGTATTACTATTTTATTTCCTTTTACGAGCTCAATATACATTGGCATTATTGATTTCTGTAATAGTTGTTCTTGTGCAACTGTTTCGTATGATTAAAAATGGTGTATTTAAATTAATATTTTTGTTTGCAGGAGTATTGTTGCTCTTCTTTCTGCCGAACCTTTTACTGTGGTTTGCCAATAATACAGATTCGTTCCAAATGTCAGTCAGATTCAGAGAACTTCATGCATTTTTTGAATCAGGTGATAGCGGTGGTTATAATCTAAATAGTCGTTTAACACTATATAGCAAAACTATAATATCATTTTTTCATAGTCCGTTGTGGGGAAATAGGAATTTGGACTTTGACGGCCATGCAACATATCTTACAGTTTTATCGGATACAGGTCTTATAGGTGCTATACCATTTTACTGCCTTTTGAGTAATGCATTTAATTCTGTACGAGAAACAATAGGACGATATCATAAAAAATTAATTCCAGTATTTATAGGTTTATTATGCATGGGTTTAACAAACCCTATACATAGCTCAATGCCGTTATCTTTTGCAGTTTGGTTTGTAGCACCATTTACGATAGATTATATTTTCAAAAAAGGAGATGCTATTCGGTGAAAAAAAAGTGGAAGATAGATGTTCCAGTTTTGCTTATTTTCTTTGCTCGTCCCGATACCTTAGAAAAGGTCTTTGAATCGATTAAAGAGGCGAGACCAAGTACACTTTTACTGTGGCAGGATGGACCGAGAGAAAACAGACCGGATGATATAGAAAATATTGAAAAATGCAGGAAAATTGTTGAGGATATTGATTGGGATTGCGAAGTATATAAAAGGTATAATGAAAAAAACTATGGCTGTGACCCTTCAACATTTTATGCACATAAATGGGCTTTTTCAATTGTGGATAAGTGCATAGTCTTAGAAGATGATTTTTTAGTTTCACAGTCTTTTTTCCCTTATTGCAAGGAACTTCTTGATAAATATGAATATGATGAAAGAATTAATCATATATGCGGTTTCAATCTTTTAGGTGTATCAGAACATTGTCCAAATGACTACTTGTTTTCACATAATGGTTCAGGTGCCTGGGCAAGCTGGAAAAGAGTTGCTGATGGGTGGGATGAGACATATTCATTCTTGAAGGATGAATATGCTATGAGTAATCTTCGAAAAAAATATGGCAAAAAGTTTGATATATGGTATAACAATGCATGTCGACATCAAAGCACGGGGAAGGCGTTTTGGGAGAGTATATTAGGCTTTGATTGTATGCTTAATAACAGATATGCGATTATTCCTAAAAATAACCTAGTGTCCAATATTGGCTTAACCTATGGTTCAACACATTCAAATACAGAAATACATTTGTTAACAAAAAAAGAGCAGACAATATTCAACAACCCAATTAATGAATTGGATTTTCCAATTAAGCACCCAAAGTATATAGTGCCTGATTATCAATATATGTATGAGTTAGACTTGTTATATGCAAATGGACATCCTTTCATTAAGTTTTACAGGAAATGTTCTTATTTGTTTAAATGTATTCGTTATGGCAAAATGGACTTGATATTGGGTAGTATAAGAAGAAAGTTAAAACGGTGATTGTTAAATGAGTAAATATACTGTTTGTGGTTATGATATGGACATTTTGCATGGCAGAATGCTCGAAATTGCAACAGAAGTCGATAAGATTTGTCGTGAACAGGGTTTAAGGTACTCACTTTATGGTGGTTCTGTAATTGGAGCAGTACGACATAATGGCTTTATTCCATGGGACCACGATATTGATATTTGTATGCCTCGTAAAGATTATGATAAGTTCGTAAAATACATGAAAAAGCATCCCAATGAAAAAATCTTTTTCAGTAATTTCCACGCTGAAAAGCGATATCCGAACAATTGGGGTAAGGTAAGACTTAACGGAACTGTTTTTCTTGAAAAGGAATTGGCATCGTTAACAGAATTACACAAAGGTGTGTTTATTGACTTGCATCCCATTGATAACGTTTTACCGCATTTTTTGAACATTCAGGTTAAGCTTGCAATGTTCTGGTCTTGTGTGGGCAAGGTGAAAAGCGGAATTTATAATGGTTCAGCAACAAAAGCAAAGATATATAAGCTATTTTCCTGGCTTCCTTACGGCGCAATCAATACGATGCGAGATTGGTCAATGAAGATATTTAAGCATCTTCCCACCAAGTATGTTTACAAGGTTGCTCACCCCAATAACGGTATTTATCCCATTCCACGAAATACTTTTGAAGATTTGATTGAGCATAAATTTGAAGATAAAAAATTCTTTATTCCTAAGAATTATGATGAGTTTTTGACAAATAGATATGGTGATTATATGCAGATTCCACCTGAATCTGAGGTGTATGAATGTTGCCAGAGTATTATTGAATGTAAGCTGTAAAGTTGGATGTGAGATAAATGGATAATAACTCTTTAAAGTGGAAAACTATTACAGGCACTATATGGAAGTTTTCTGAACGAGTTTTTGCTCAGGGAGTAAATTTTGTTGTTTCTATAATATTGGCAAGATTGCTTTTGCCGGAAGATTACGGTATAATTGCTTTAGTTAGTGTTTTTATAACAATCTGTGATAAGCTTGTTGTGAGTGGATTTTCCACGTCGCTAATTCAAAAGAAAGAAGCAGATAATCTTGATTTTTCAACGGTCTTTTATTTCGGTTTGGTAATATCAGCATTGTTATATACTGTTTTGTTTTTCTGCGCTCCGATTATCGCAGATTTTTACTCGGCTTATAATAGTCAATTATTAATAAGTGTCATAAGAGTAATGGGAATTCAGATTATAGTAACCGCTATCAATAGTGTGCAACAGGCACATATCTCAAGAACTATGCAATTCAAGAAAACCGTTTGGGCAACTATTGGAGGAACATTGTTTTCGGCGGCAATAGGTATTTGGATGGCTTATTCAGGATATGGCGTGTGGGCATTAGTTGCACAAAGCTGTATTCATATCACAGCTGTAACAGTAATTCAATGGTTTATGATTCGTTGGAGACCTGATTTCAAATTTTCGTTCATTCGTTTCAAGGACTTGTTTGCTTACGGATGGAAAATTCTGACGGCATCATTGATAAAAAGCGTTTATAATGATTTACGCAGTCTTGTTATAGGTAAGTTTTACAGCGCAACGGATTTGGCCTATTACAACAAAGGACAGAGCTTTCCTCAATTAATTGAAACAAATATTGGCGGAACGATAGAAAGTGTTCTTTTCCCTGCGATATCTAAAAAGCAAGGCTCTAAAGAGGAAATGCTTGCCATTCTTAGAAGAACAATAAAGACAAGTACATATATACTTATGCCGATTTTAGCCGGATTAGCAGCAGTTGCAAAGCCGTTAACCATAATACTTTTGACTGAAAAATGGCTTGATAGTGTATTTTATATGCAAATTCTTTCCTTTGCATTTATGATGATGCCGATAGAAATGAATAATCTTCAGGCAATTAAGGCAGTGGGCAGGAGCGATATCGTCTTAAAAATTGAAATTATTAAAAAACTTATTGGAATATCCTTGCTTATTGTTGCAGTACAATTTGGAGTTAAAACGGTAGCCATCAGTATGCTTGTTGGTGCTGTAGTTAATGCGGTTATAGATGCAATTCCCAATAAAAAGATATTGAGTTATAATTTCTTACAACAAATCAAAGATATAGCACCATCACTTTTGATTTCTTTAATTATGTTTGCTTGTGTATATCCGATTTCATTTTTTGAGATTAATAACTGGTTAATGTTGATTGTTCAGGTGACAGTTGGAATTGCGGTATATCTTGCTATCTCTGTAATATTAAAAATAGATAGTTTTAATTACATAAAAAATTTGGTCAAAAATATGTTTGAAAAAGGAAAAAAAGATGAAACGTAAAATAACAGAAATTTTAAAAATACCCGAGTCGATACATGTTCCTTATTTTGGTGGTGTATGGTATAGGTTTATTGTTAAACTTGATAATGAAAGCATATTAAAAGAAAAAATACCGCAAAATCCTTTAAACACAGAGAAACGTGCAGAAAAGGTGATTGTATCACTCACTTCTTATCCTGCACGAATCCCTTTTGTGCATATTGCGATTAAATCATTGATGCTTCAGTCTTATAAACCTGACAGAATTATTCTCTGGTTAGCTGAAGAACAGTTTCCTGACAAAAAGTTGCCTGAAGCATTGACTGAGCTTCAAAAATATGGTCTTGAGATTATCTGGATGCACGATATCTATGGCCATAAAAAATATTTTTATCCTGTAACAAATCAAAAAGAAAATGAAGTCGTTATTACATTTGATGACGATATCATTTATTCAAAAAAAGCTGTTGAACGTCTGATGAAAACTCATCGGAAACATCCTCATTGCCTTGTGGTAGAACGTGGACAAAGCTTTAACGAAAATAATATGTATAATCCAGGCAAATGGTACACAATTTCTGATGTGGGCGTGAAAAAGCCTTCTTACAGTATAAATCCGTCGCCAGGTGGAGGATGCCTTATTCCTTTTAAAGCATTCCACGATGATGCTTGTAATGAAGCAAAAATTCGTGAATTGGCATATAAGAATGATGATATATGGTATATGTTTATGTGCGCAAATAATGGCACACAAATTGTGAAAACAAGAAAATATCATCGCATATTCACTGTTGTTGAAGATTCTCAGGTAGAACAGATGGCAACAGAAAATGTTGTGAATAGTTATAATGAAGTAATTGTCAAAAGGCTTAAGGAAGTTTATCCTGAAGCTTGGGAGAGAATTGTAACTGACAAAGACTAGAATAAATAATTGAAAATGCAAATTAATAGAATAAATGCATATTCTATATAGATTGAAATACATTTAGGAGTGAAAAAAATGAGTATTTTTAAAGACAAAACACTTATGATTACAGGCGGAACAGGTTCATTTGGTAACACAGTTCTCAGAAGATTTTTAGAGACCGATATTGGTGAAATCCGCGTTTTCTCACGTGACGAGAAAAAACAGGATGATATGCGTCATGAATTTCAACAGAATTTTCCTGAAGTTGCTGATAAACTTAAGTTTTATATCGGCGATGTAAGAGATTTACAGTCAGTTAAGAACGCTATGTATGGTGTTGATTATATTTTCCATGCTGCAGCGCTTAAACAAGTTCCATCTTGTGAATTTTTCCCTGTTGAAGCAGTTAAAACCAATGTCCTTGGTACTGACAATGTTCTCACAGCTGCAATTGAAGCAGGGGTGAAGACTGTAATCTGTCTTTCAACAGACAAGGCAGCATATCCAGTTAATGCTATGGGTACATCAAAAGCGATGATGGAAAAGGTTGTTGTTGCAAAGTCAAGAACAATTTCGCCCGATAAAACAAAGATTTGCTGTACTCGTTATGGTAATGTTCTTTGTTCTCGTGGTTCAGTTGTACCACTCTGGATTGACCAGATTCGTGAAGGTAAGCCAATCACAATCACTGAGCCTTCAATGACTCGTTTTGTAATGAGCCTTGAAGAAGCAGTTGACCTTGTTCTCTTTGCTTTTGAGAATGGTGAAAGTGGTGACATTCTTGTACAGAAAGCACCTGCTTGCACAATCGAAGTTCTTGCAGAGGCTGTTAAAGAACTCTTTGCACCTGACACAGAAATCAAGGTTATTGGTATTCGTCACGGTGAAAAAATGTATGAAACACTTCTTACAAATGAAGAGTGTGCAAACGCTATTGATATGGGTGATTTCTATCGTGTGCCTGCTGATAAACGTGGCCTGAACTATGATAAATACTTTAAGGATGGTGATAAAGAGAGAAACACTCTCACAGAGTTCAATTCAAACAATACCAAGCTTATGACAGTCGAGGAAGTTAAAGCTAAGTTATTGACACTTCCTTATATTCAGGCGGCATTGGAGCATGATAACTAATGAATCAAGTTGATAATAGAAGATTAACATATTTGGACGGTATTCGTGGAATAATGGCCATTAATGTAGTTTTCAATCACTTTTTTGTGGTGTTTTTCCCGGATTTATACCTTTTGGATAACGGAGAAAATTTCTTTAATGCCACTCCGTTTAACGCATTATATAATGGAACTACAGCGGTCCAGTATTTCTTCGTTTTATCGGGCTTTTTAACGGCGTACCTTATGTTTCAAAAAAATGAACTTAAGGCAAAGACTGTAATATTAAAATCAATTAACAGATATTTTAGATTAATACCAGTGATTTTCGTAGTTGTATTCCTTGTCTATATTTTTATGAAGCTTGATTTGCTTTATAATATGAAAATTGGTCGTGAAATGGCGGAACTTTATTGTAATTTTGAACCATCATTTGTTGGGATGCTCAAGGATGCATTTATTGATACTTTTATCAATAAGAGTGCTTATAACGGTCCGTTTTGGACTATTAAGTTCGACTTTTTTGGATATATTGCTACACTTGTTATGGTATATATAATAAAGAATATAAAACCTTTCTATAAATTCAGAAAAGTGTTAATTGTGCTTTATACGATTGCATTGACATATATAAGTGTAAATTTGTTTTCATTTGGTATTGGTATGTTGATAGCCGATATATGCGTTACAGAACGAGAAGGCAATGAAAAGTTGAAAAAGATATTTAAAGTAATTGCAGGGATTGTAGGCCTTTATTTTGCCTGTATTACATATCTTCCGGTTGGCATTTATCGTTGGGTGGAGAATATTAATATATTTAATAAAACTCAGGTTTTTTGTGCTTTCGGTTGCGCTCTTTGTATATATGCTCTTTTCCATAGCGAAAGCCTACAAAAGTTTTTCAGTAATAAAATCTTTAAATTTTTTGGGAAGATATCTTTCACTATTTATTCGTTCCATTGGTTATGCATTTTAAGCTTGCAGAACTTCTTGCATTATGTATTTTCACAAACATTAAGCTATGAAGCTTCCGCATGGCTATCATTTGGTATAACCTTGCCTGTTATTATTTTAGTTGCATATATAATGTATTTCTTATTAGAAAAAAGACGGATTATTGATGTTGAAAAGATGGTAAAGAAATTTGAAAAAAATTAAATCTTTAATCATTATAGTCGGTTGAAAAATTTTATAGAGGTATATATTTATGAAAATTCTTGTAACGGGTGCAAAAGGTTTTGTAGGTAAAAACCTTGTTGCAACACTCAACACAATTAAAGAAGGTAAAAATAAAACTACACAGTTACCACAGGACCTAGAAATCTGTGAGTTTGACATTGACACCGATAAGGCGCTTTTAGATGATTATTGCAATGGTTGCGATTTTGTAGTGAATCTTGCGGGTGTTAACAGACCACAGAATACAGAAGAGTTTATGGAAGGTAATTTCGGCTTCGCCTCAACACTTCTTGATACTCTTAAAAAGCATAATAATACTTGCCCTGTACTTTTGTCATCATCCACTCAGGCAGCACTTGATAACCCTTATGGACAAAGCAAAAAAGCAGGGGAGGACTTGTTTTTTCAATATTCAAGAGAAACAGGTGCAAAGGTGCTTGTTTACCGTTACCCTAATGTGTTTGGTAAATGGTGCAGACCAAACTATAACAGCGCAGTTGCAACATTCTGTAATAATATTGCAAAAGACTTGCCAATTCAGGTGAACGACAGAAACCATCCAATGACACTTGTTTATGTTGATGACGTTGTTGAAGAAATTATCAATGCAATCTGTGGTAAGGAAACCCGTGACGGAGATTTCTGCAAGGTGCCAGTTGAGCATAAAATCACTCTCGGTGAAATTGTTGATTTGATTTATACATTTAAAAATCAATCTGAAACGTTGGTTATGCCTGAAATCCCCAATAATAGTTTTGTTAAAAAACTCTATTCTACTTATCTTTCATATTTTCCAAAAGATAAAGCAATTTTTGATTTGAAAATGAATTGTGATGACCGTGGCTCATTTACTGAACTTCTTAAAACCGAAAAATGTGGTCAGTTCAGCATAAATATTTCAAAGCCGGGTATTACAAAGGGTCAACATTGGCACCACACAAAGTGGGAATTCTTTATTGTTGTGTCAGGTCACGGACTTGTTCAACAACGCAAAGTAGGCACGGAGGAAATTCTCAATTTTGAAGTGTCAGGTGATAAAATTCAGGCAATACATATGTTGCCGGGTTATACTCACAACATCATCAATCTTTCCGATACAGAAAATCTTGTAACAGTAATGTGGGCAAATGAACAGTTTGACCCCAATCATCCTGACACATTTTTTGAAATTGTTTAATGGAGAATAAAACTATGGATAGAAAGTCAGAAAATTCAACTCATAAAAAATACGATAAATTACTTTCAATCATAATACCTGTTTATAATCTGGAGTGGTGCATCGACCGATGTCTTAATTCCCTTTTAGAACAGGATATCGATAAATCACTTTATGAAATTATTTGTATTAATGATGGCTCCAGTGATGCTACACATACAATATTAGAAAATTATAAAGAAGCTAATACCAATATTATTGTAGTACATACGGAAAACCAAGGTGTTGTTTTAGCTCGGTCAACAGGTTTAGAAATCGCAACAGGCAAATATGTGTGGTTTGTTGATGGTGATGATTGGATTAAGAGAAATTGCCTTAAGTACCTTGTTGATATAGTAGAAAATGGTGATAATGATTTACTGCTTTTCAAGGAGGAAAAAGTCAGTGAATATAAACTTGAGGATGTGAATTTTCATGAATTTCCACCACATTATTATGATAATCCATATCACAGCTTTTCATCACATTATACAACCGGTTCGGGCTTCTATTGGTTTAAAAAGCAAATTCTTGATGATTATAATATAAAATATAGACCGGATATATATTACTCGGATGATACTCTCTTTATATGTAAATTTAAACTTCGTAGTAATAGTATGGTAATAACAGACGCACCTATATATTATTATTATCAAAGAGAAGATTCCGTTTCTCATGCGGTTAGATATAGCTGCCATTGTGGATGTATGTATAAGCTTGCAAAAGAATATGAACAGTTAGCAGATGAGTTTTCTTATGATGAAAGTAAAAGCAAGCGATTAAATAAAGCTAAAACAAGAGCAATGCAAGCATGTTTTAGAAACATAGTGCTCTTTTGCAAGGATAAAGAATTTCTTAAAAGTTTCTTGAAGCGGACAAAATTAGAGGGACTTTACCCTTACGGTATTGATTGGGAGCAGTTTCGTGTCGATAAAAAGCAAAGTAGAAAGAGTGATTTGCTAAATTGGATATCAGGGTTGTTGTCATTTGAACCGTATTTATGGCTTGTATGGTTAATATGTAGTTCTATGCGAAAAAAAGAAGGAGTAGAAACCTTTGACATCAACGATTTTAATGATGAATTTTAATCATATGACACACTTGTTTTGTTTTTAGTTTAGATACACAAAAGAAGGGGAGATTTTCTTGGAACAATCACCAATACAGAACTTTAGGGAGAAAGATAATTTCATAACAATAACATCTTTTTTGTGTGCAATTATGATTATAGGGCTACATTCATATAGTATAGGAGATTCAGATAAATATTCCTTATCTGCTGTGATACCAGGGATACTTTCACACGGCTTGTTTACTGCGGCAGTTCCCATTTTTATGTTTACTTCAGGTTATTTGTTTTATAAAAATACTGAAAGCATAAAGGACTGCCTTGCAAAACAAAAAAGAAGAATAGTTAGTTTGGTATTACCTTTCTTTGCATGGTCAACACTTTATTATATGGTTTATTTTGTAGGTAATACTGTGTTAGGTATTGAAATGGCCAACAATGTAGTTACATCTCCACTAGGGATTTTAACAAATATTGTATTTTATCGATATGGTTTTCATTTATGGTATATGTTTCATTTAATAACATATGTAATTTGTGCACCAGTTATTTTTTTGGTTGTTTGTAAAAAGAAACTATCGATAATATTACTGATTGTTTTTACTATACTAAGTTTCTTAGGATGGGGTTCTATATCTATTGAAATAATGGGAACAACACGGGACTTATTTCATATGAATTTCTTTACATACTATTTTTGCGGTTGCCTTATGGGTAAGCATCAAGAAATACTTTATGCCATTAAACAAGGCATTAAAAAGATTTCGGTCTCTATTCTTTGTATAATGTATTTTGGATTCGGGATACTTGGTGGGTTAGTATATGACGGATATATAACAACATTTAATAAAAGATGTATTGTTCCACTAATAGCAATTAGTTGTTGGGCATTTTTATTCAAATTATGCGATGAAAAAATTGTGAACAAAACCTTCCCGAACATTTCTCCGATGATTATTTATGGTTCTCATCAATTGATAGGTGTGCTTTTAGGAATGATTATTCAAAATCTTAATTTGCCTAGCCTTGTAAATTATTTTTTAGGAATCATTTTAACAGTAATATGTTGTTGTATTGCATCAAGAGTTATAAAATTCGTTAAACCAATTTATTGGATACTAAGTGGTAATAGATAGATTTTAAGTGAGGTGTAAATATGAAATTAGATTATTCAGATATTAAATTCAAAGATAATGGCAAATTAAAGCTCTTGATTATTGTGGGCACTCGTCCTGAAATCATTCGTCTTGCTGCTGTTATCAACAAAGCTCGTCAGTATTTTGACTGTATTCTTGCTCATACAGGTCAGAATTATGACTATAACCTTAATGGAGTATTCTTTAAGGATTTACAGCTTCAGGACCCTGAAGTTTATATGGATGCAGTAGGTGATGACCTTGGTGCAACAGTTGGTAATATCATTAACTGTTCATATAAGCTTATGGCTGAAATTAAGCCTGATGCATTGCTTATTTTAGGTGACACAAACTCTTGTCTTTCAGCAATTCCTGCAAAAAGACTTCATATTCCAATCTTCCATATGGAAGCAGGTAATCGTTGCAAGGACGAATGCCTTCCTGAAGAAACAAACAGAAGAATTGTTGACATTATTTCTGATGTTAACTTGGCTTATTCTGAACATGCAAGAAAATATCTTCACGAATGTGGACTTCCAAAGGAAAGAGTATATGTAACAGGCTCACCAATGGCTGAGGTGCTTCATAATAATCTAGATAAAATTATGGCAAGTGATATTCATTCAAAGCTCGGTCTTGAAAAAGGAAAATACATTCTTCTTTCAGCACACAGAGAAGAAAACATTGATACAGAAAAGAATTTCTTGTCACTTTTCAATGCTATCAACAAAACTGCTGAAAAGTATGATATGCCAATTCTTTATTCTTGCCATCCAAGAAGTAAGAAGAGACTTGAATCAACAGGCTTTAAGCTTGACAGCCGTGTTGTAATGCACGAACCACTTGGTTTCCACGATTACAATTGCTTACAGATGAATGCTTTTGCAGTAGTTTCAGATAGTGGTACGCTTCCTGAAGAAAGCTCATTCTTTACTTCAGTTGGACATCCTTTCCCAGCAGTATGTATCCGTACATCAACTGAACGACCTGAAGCACTTGATAAGGCTTGCTTTGTACTTGCAGGTATTGATGAAAAATCACTTCTTCAGGCAATTGATACAGCTGTTGAATTAAATCTTAATGGCGAGAATGGCATTCCTGTACCTGATTATGTTGACGAAAATGTTTCAACAAAGGTTGTTAAACTTATTCAGTCATATACAGGTGTTGTTGATAAAATGGTTTGGAGAAAATTCTAATAAAATCAAAAAAATAAGAGCAGTAGATTTATCTACTGCTCATTTTTCTTTTTATAGCTCTTATTTTGCTCATTGTTAAGACTAATGGTTTGCGAATAGGCATCAGTTTGTTCCAATGAGTACAATATTTTAAATATTTTTCATTATCTACTTTTATTGATTTACCATCAAGGATTATTTCAATAACCACACCAATAATGTGTTGGTCAGTTATGCCATATTCTTTAACCCACTGATTGTCACCACAAAGAATATAGCCGTTTTCATTTTTGCCTATGATTCTATGTAAAACAAAATGTCCGTCATCTCTTTTATAAAAGATAATATCACCGGCGTTAACTTCAACGGCAGGGGCGAGAATAACGGAATCTCTACCTTGTACTAAAAGTGGCAACATGCTTGTTCCCGTAATTGGAATTTGAACTGTACCACCACTATTCAGTTTTTCTCGAATTATAGGTTCAAGCTCTTCAAGAGCAACGCTCTTTTTATTTTCGTTCATTCGTTATCCTCATAAATTTCTAACTTTTTATATAAATCTTTTCGTTTGTTTGCTTCTGGCATAAGTGAAGTCAAAGACGGACGCTCACCACGAATAACCTTCAAATAATATCGAAGTGTAAAAAATAAATACGCAAAAGGCAATAAAATTTTCCACTTTTTAAGCCAGGGCCAATGCGCCTTAGCGCCAGAGTCAAGCTTGCCTAAAAGCACAGCAAATGTGGATTTTTTCATACTATCTTTGCCGTTTTGAGAAACAAGCCATCCGCTTTGATGATATTGTTCGTCCTTATTTCCGAGATTACCGCTCTGAAAAACATCACTAATAATTTCATAACAGATTTCTTCATTGGCAACAGGTAATGATGCTGGCATATCTATGCCCATATATTTATGGCAAACAGAAGCCATAACGCTTGCATAAGTTAAAAGATTTATCTTTTTTAAGAATGGAATAAATCCAGTTTCCCAAAAAGGCATATCTGCAGTTTTATTTACAAATGCACCCCAGTCACAAAGGTGACGAAGTCCCAAGCCTTCAGATGTCATATGATGAAGCATATGAAGAAGAATAATAACACCGTGGAAAAGGTGGGACGGCGCAGTAAATCTTGCAATATCCACATTACTTTCAAGAACATCGTCTAAAATGTTATTTATAAAAGCTCTTACATATTCACCATTTTCACCATGTGGGATTCCGGGAATCTCAAAATGCATTTCAATAGCATCTCGGTTTCGTGTCATTGTGATATGACAAATATGGTCTAAATCAGTGTATAAGCTATAATTTAATTCACTTTGAATTTTTTGTGCAATTTCATCCTTTTTATCGTTTTCAATAAGAAAATCCACATCACCGAGCATTCTCATGTCAGGGTTTTCATAATAAGTAGATGACGCAAGGCCTTTAAGAATAATGTATTTATAGCCATTTCTGTCGAGGAATTCTGCTAATTCATTCTGACAATTCATAACAGCCATATTGCTTGAAATAGATTTACTACTGTGTGCAATCCATTTGCCGAATATCTCTTTTGGAATAACATTAGAATAAGAAGAAATAGCACCAGATGCAAAAAGCACAACAGTCTGTTTTGCACTTTCTTTATATATATCTGCCCAATTAATATCTTCAAGCTTTTCATCGTTTTCTAAGAAATCAATATCTTTACCAAAAGATGTTTTAGCAATGAGTGACAGCAAAACTCTGTTTTCAAGGCTTAAGTTCATAGCGCATATTCCTTTCTTAAAATCTAAACTATATTATAATAAAAAATAAATTTTATGTCAATTAGACATTAAAAATCCCCACAGAAAAAAGCCTGTGGGGACGAGTTGTTTAATTATTGTTTATTCAGCGTCGTCTTCTTCGCTTCTGTCTTTACCTGTGCTAACGATTAAGTTAGTGATAATACCGAAGATAAGAGCAGTTGCAAGAGCTGTAACCTGAACAAGTGGTCCGTTTGTAACTGGGTTGAAACCGAAGTTGAGTGAAAGACCACCGATGCCGATAACAAGAATTGCACTTACAATATAGAGATTCTTGCTCTTTCCAAGGTCAACATCTTTGAGCATTGAAAGGCCAGAAACTGCGATGAGACCATAAAGAGCAACACAAGCGCCACCCATTACGCACTTAGGAATTGAGTTAATAAGAGCAACGAATGGTGTGAAGAATGAAAGAATCATACAACCAAAGCCAGCTGTGATGATTGAAATAACAGAAGCATTCTTTGTGATAGCAACACAACCGATTGATTCGCCGTATGTTGTGTTAGCAGCACCGCCGAAGAAACCACCGATAATTGAACCTACACCGTCACCGATAAGTGTTCTGTCAAGACCAGGGTCATTAATAAGGTCTTTACCGATAAGGTTGCCAAGGTTCTTGTGGTCAGCAATGTGCTGTGCAAGTTCAACAATAGCGATTGGAACGAATGTGATAGCAATATTACCAACAGCTGTAGCATCAATAGGAAGGACACCTTCAACATTTTCTGTCATAGCTTTAAGGAATGTGAATTTAGGATAATCAACAATTGACTGAATTGTGAATGGTTCAAAAGCTGCTTTGAATGAGTCGAAGCTTAAAATCTGAAGAGCAGCAATATCAGCAGCGTTGCCGATAAGAGTAAGAATAAGAGCAACGATATAACCCACGCCAACACCGATAATGAAAGGAATAAGGCGAAGATTTTTTGAACCCTTAACAGAAACAATTACGATTGCAAAGAATGTAATTGCACCAACGAGAATTGTTACAAGGCTGTAATCAGTGCCACCGTTAGTTGACATCCAACCAGTAGCTGTGCTTGAAAGTGAAAGACCGATAATAGTAACAATAGGACCTGCTATTACAGGAGGCATAAGCTTGTTAACCCAACCTGAACCTGCAAGTTTGATGATAGCTGCAAGTACAACATAAACAAGACCTGCAAGAGTGATACCAATAATAACACCCCAATAGCCATAGTTCATACCGATGATTGCTGCATAAGCGCCAAGGAATGTGAATGAAGAACCAAGGAAAACAGGGCTCTTGCGCTTAGTAGCAAATGTGTAGAAAAGTGTACCGATACCTGCACCAAAAAGCGCTGCAGCAGGGTCAAAAGAAAGTGTGTTGCCATTGCTCATAGCAAAACCTGACATAAGCATTGGAACAAGCAATGTTGCCGCCATGATTGCAATCATCTGCTGGAAAGCAAAGAGCAGAGTTTTGCTTAAACCTGGACGGTCGTTTACATCATAAATGAGTTTCATAAGAACAACTCCTCTTAAAATTTTGTGCTCGACAACAAAAATAAAAACCTTGTCAATATTGACAAGGTTCATATGCAACAGATATCCATATGTAACACGCTACACACTTATCTTGCCTATATCTTTATTTAATATTTAAGATTGTCAAGTTATCCTATGTAGTATATCATATTATGTAATTTGATGTCAATGATTTTAGAAAAATGTCGAATAAAAAATTACTTATTCAAAAACTTTTTCAGTTCTGGAATTTCGTTTTCAGTAAACACAGAAAATCCCGCATCTAAGAACATTTTTGCAGCAATTCCGTTACCCTCAATTTTGTTGCCTGTAAAAGTTCCATCATAGATAATTCCTTTACCGCAAGATGGACTATTAGCCTTTAAAACTACTGCATCGGCATTATTAACTTTTGCAATGTGTAAAGCAGTTTCAGCGCCTTTTGTGTATTCATAAGTTACATCTTTGCCGTGATTGCTTATAACTTTGTCACCGACAATTTCAGCAGGGTCGCGAGGTGTTGAAAGTCCACCCATCTGTTCAGGGCAAACAGGAATAAGAATATGCTCGTCTGCTAACGCCAATAACTCTTCGCACTTGCAGTTGTCACCTTTATAGCGACAATCACAACCGAAAAGACAACCGCTTATAATAATTTTAGCCATAATATTTGCTCCTTTAATAAGGTTTTTACAAAATAATTATATCATACGTAAATTTTAGTGTCAATTTGTAAATCTCTTGCCAAAAATATATAAGTATGCTATTATAAATAGGATAAAGTATTTTGAAATGAGGCGTTATTATGTCAGATTTTACAAAGAATTTAACAAGTTTTAATGACCATCCACTTGTGGCACATAAGGTAACACATCTTTGCGATATTAACACAGGTTCAAAGGAATTCTGTGAAATTGTTGATGAGCTTACAATGCTTATGGGTTATGAAGCACTTA
>CALBNX010000026.1 GCA_937896885.1 uncultured Clostridia bacterium | reverse complement strand
AAAAAAATGAAAAAGAAAATTGTTTCACTGGTTTTATGCTTAGCAATGTGTGTTGGCATGTTAACTGGCTGTGGCGGTGGCGGAAATGCAGATGCATTCGTTATCATGACAGAACAGCTTGATGGTTTATTTAATCCATTCTTCTCGACATCAGCACCAGACGGTACTATTGTTGCAATGACACAGATAGGTATGCTTGGTTCTAACTATGTAAATGGAGAAGTAGAAGTAGCTTATGGTGAAGACCATGCAGTAGTAGTAAAAGATTATGACATCGTTGAGAATGCAGATGATACTACTACATATACTTTCGTTCTTAAAAATGGAATCCTTTTCTCAGATGGACATCCATTAACAATGGAAGACGTATTATTTAACTACTATGTATACTTAGATCCTGTATACACAGGTTCCTCTACACTTTACTCTACAGACATTGTTGGTCTTTCAGAGTACAGAACACAGACAGTTGGTTCTGCATCAGATGATAGTGATGATTTAATCGCATCACAGGCTTCTTCAAGAGCAGCAGCAAGAATGAACGAGTTAATCAACTTATTCAACGCAGAAGTAAAAGCTTCTGCTACAAAAGAAGTTGGTTATGATGCAATGAAATCAGCAATCCTTGCTCATTCTATCAGCTCAGGATATAAGTCTGCTATTTCAAACAATGATTCAGATGTAACAAATGAAACACTTTTAGCAGATTATGACTATGCATTAAAACTTTTCAAAGAAGAATTAGAGACTGACTACACAAGTGCACAGGAATCATACGTTGACGAACCATACAAGTCATACGAAGAATTCAAAGATGAAGTATTCTGTTTCATGTATTCAGAGGGTTATGTAGAAGTTGAATATGCAGAAGGTGCAGATGGTAAAGTAGACCGTACAACAATTGAAAAATTAACACCGGCATATCCATCATCTATTGATTCAAAAGAATCAGCAATCGATTATGTATTCAACGATAAGATTGCAAGAGAATTAAATATTATCCTTAGCTATTGGGCAACAGCAGCTGAATTAACAAGCGAGTATACAGCAAAAGCAAAAGAAGTAATTCTTCATGAAAACGTATCAGCTGACGGTACATTAGCAGTTCCAAATATTTCCGGTATTGTTTCATTAGGTCATACAGATGCAGCCGGAAGTACAATTACTGTAAATGGTACAGATTATAAGGTTGCTTCTGCTCATAACGAAGATGGTACAGTAGCAAATGAAGGTGAATACGATGTATTACAGATTACAATCAATGGTATTGACCCTAAAGCTATCTGGAACTTCGCTCTTACAGTTGCTCCACAGCACTACTATGGTGAAGGCAGCTCTGTAGGTGTTGATATTGCAAATAACAAATTCGGTGTTGAATTTGCTAACTTCGGTTTCATGACAGATATTATTCAGTCAACAAGAAATATTAAGCTTCCTATGGGTGCAGGTTCTTACAAAGTAACAGATGCACAGAACAGCGATACACCATCAGAAAGCAATTTCTACATTAACAACGTAGTATACTTCAAAGCAAATGAGAACTTCCACACAGTTGGTGAAAGTATCGAAAATGCTAAAATTGATAAGATTCGTTATCAGGTAGTTAGTTCACAGAACGCGATTGCATCACTTGAAAACGGAACAGTACATTATATCTCACCATCCCTTACAACAGATAACTATGAAAAATTAGAAAAATTATCTTCTAAGGGTATGGTAACAATTACAACAGACCAGTTAGGTTACGGTTATGTTGGTGTAAATGCAGCAAAGATTAATGATATTAACCTTCGTAAAGCAATTATGTGTGCAATGAATACATCATTAGCACTTGACTACTATCGTGCAGGTACTGCATCACAGATTTACTGGCCGATGTCTATGGTAAGCTGGGCTTATCCGGACGGAGCAGATGCTACAGATAATGGATTTGATTATCCACAGCTTGGTACATGGAATAAAGATATTGCTATTAACAATATCGAAAAATATATGCAGGAAGCTGGCGTTAGTGCAGGTGACAGTGAATTAACAGTAACATTTACAATTGCAGGTTCAAGCTTACAGGATCATCCTACATACAAAGTATTCAGAGATGCGGCTGCATTATTAAATGAATTAGGATGGGATGTAGAAGTAGTTTGTGATACACAGGCTCTTACAAAGATTAACACAGGTTCTCTTGAAGTTTGGGCAGCTGCTTGGTCATCTGCATTAGACCCCGACTTATATCAGGTTTACCATAAAGATTCAACAGCAACAAGTACACTTGCATGGGGTTATCCTTACCTTAAGACAAGCGGTACTGCTGAAGAAATGAACATTCTTGATGATTTGAGCGACCTTATCGACGAAGCTCGTGAAACAAACGACCAGGCAGAGCGTTCAGAGCTTTATAAAGAGGCTATGGAACAGATTCTTGACCTTGCAATCGAACTTCCTGTATATCAGAGAAGTGTGCTTTATGCATACAACTCAAAGGTTATTGACTCTGCAAGCCTTCCCGCAGAGTCAGAAATGAACCCATATTCATCACCCCTTGACAGAATTTGGGAAGTAGAATTTGCAAAGTAAGAAGCGGTGTAGCTTATGGCAAGTTTAAAGTATATTTTAAAAAGATTAGTTGCATCCATATTTATTCTTTTGGGTGTATCTATGATTATCTATTTCCTCATCCGATTGATGCCCGTTGACTTTATTCAGGATAAAATCAACGCCATCAATCAGGGTGGTGCTACAGTTAGTGAAGAAACTGTAAACGCAATGTATGAGATGTATGGTTTAGGTGACAATAGCCTTTTGGGAATTCTCAAAGGCTATTTCAGCTGGCTTGGTGCATTGTTTACATTTGACCTTGGAACAAGCTTTGTTTATGGTATTCCCGTTGCTGATGTTATTTTTGAGCATATGGGCATATCATTCGCAATTTCTTTGATTGCAACTGTATTTGAGTTTATGATTGCTATTCCTTTGGGAATTACAGCTGCTACTCATCAGTACAGCCTTCGTGACTACATCGTAACAATTTTTGTTATGATTGGTATTTCACTTCCGTCCTTCTTCTTCGGACAGTGGTTAAAAGATATATTTGCATTCAAATTAGGATGGTTCCCCGCATCAGGTCTTGTAAACGCTACAGCATCTTATACAGGTGCAGAGCTCTTGCTCGACTATGTAAGACATATGTTTATTCCAATTCTCACCATCGTTATTTTGAGTATCGGTGCTCGAATGAGAATGACAAGAACAAATATGCTCGAGGTTATGAATTCTGACTATATCAGAACAGCCCGTGCAAAAGGCTTGAAAGAAAGCGTAGTTATCAATAAGCACGCTTTTCGAAATACATTGATTCCGTTGGTTACATCATTGGCAGGACTTTTACCGTCACTTTTCTCAGGTGCTATTATCACCGAGCAGGTTTTCGACCTTCCCGGTATCGGTAATATTGCTCTTGATGCTATGAACCGAGGCGACATTCCCTTTATTATGGGCTATAATATGTTCCTCGCTTTGTTGAGTGTTATCGGTGTGTTGCTTGCTGACCTTATGTATGGTCTTGTTGACCCACGAGTTAAATTAGAGTAAGGAGGCGCGTTATGGAAGAAATTACAACTAAAGAGCAAACTCAAGAAGTAATTGACACAGAAGTGCCTCTTGATAAAAATGTCCGTTTAATGTCTCCCACACGAATGGTTGTGCGTAGATTTTTCCGTTCAAAGCTCAGTATTATCGGACTTATTATGGTTATAAGTCTTTTCGTGTTCAGTTTTTTAGGACCTCTCGTATATACCGAGTGGGGTGAGATTGAGCTTGACGAAAGCGGTAAAACCGAGTATTCAATCACAGAAACTACATATGTTGTTAACGGTCAAGAATACACAGTACGTCAGACAACCGAGAAATATCTTAAGGATAATTTCCTTGCTCCGCCCTCATCAGAGCATATTTTAGGTACTGATAACGAAGGTTATGATATTTTTGTTCGTCTTATGTATGGTGGCAGAATTTCGTTGATAGTAAGCTTCCTTGCAGTTTTCTTGATTACTATTCTTGGCGTTTTACTTGGTGGTATTGCAGGCTTTTTCGGTGGCGTAATCGATAATATCATAATGCGTGTTTGTGACGTTTTGATTTGCTTACCCGGTATCCCGATTTTGCTTATTATCAGTACCATTCTTGATGCGTCTGAAATTGACGCAAAATATAGAATCTATCTCTTGA
>CALBNX010000025.1 GCA_937896885.1 uncultured Clostridia bacterium | reverse complement strand
GGTATGACAACGAAAACAGCTACACATCACAGATGGTTAGAACAATCAAATACTTTGCAGAACTTTAATTCTTAAAAGTATAAATAATCAGAGCAGATGACCGAAAGGCTATCTGCTCTTTTTGTTTATAACAATTGAATTTATCGAATTGTGTGCCAATATAGGCTAGTGAAAAACAATTCATTTTTTATTTCTATTGTTATTTATTTCCTTTTATGATAAAATGATAAAGATACATACTTAAAGGGGATTTTGCAATGAGTATTTTTAATAAAATCGTTGGCAAGGCTTTTGCAATCGGCGAAAGAATCATTAGTGGTGTTTCTCAGGAAGAAGCACAACAGGCTCTCGGTGAAGTAACAATTACTGACGGTATGCCTGAACTTTTGCGTCGTGCAGCCGCTGAAACAGCAGTTCTTCTCAAAAATGACGGAGTTCTTCCATATAAAGCAGAAAACAAAGTTTCAGTTTTTGGTCGCGGACAAATCGACTGGTTTTTCACGGGCTATGGCTCTGGCGGTGATGTTAAAAAACCTTATGGTGTAAATCTTATTGATGGATTTAAAAACTGTGACAAAATCAACATCAACGAAGAGTTAGCAGATACATATGTAAAGTGGGCTGAGAAAAACCCTATTGACCACGGTTTTTGGGGACATTGGCCACGTTATTATCCTGATATGGAGCTTACTGATGATATTGTTAAAAATGCGTCTGAAAATAGTGATAATGCGATTTTCATTATTGGCCGTTCATCAGGTGAAGACCGTGAGAACTCTCTTGAAAAAGGTAGTTTTTATCTTACAGACAACGAAAAGAAGAGCCTTGATTTAATCACAGAGTATTTTGACAAAGTGACTGTCCTTCTCAATATTGGTAGCATTATCGATATGGAATGGGTCGAAGATTATGAAAATAAAATCGGCGCAATTATGATTGTTTGGCAGGGAGGTATGGAAAGTGGTAACGCTATCGCAGACTTGCTCTGTGGTGATGTTGTACCAAGTGGTAAGCTTCCTGATACAATCGCAGAAGAATATGACGATTATCCATCTTCAAAGAATTTCGGACATAAAGAATTCAACGAATACGAAGAAGATATTTATGTAGGCTATCGTTATTTTGAAACATTCAAGAGAAATGATGTGCTTTATCCATTTGGCTTTGGTCTTTCATATACTGATTTTGAAATTAAGTTCAAGAAAGCAAAACAACACAAAAAGAATGTGACAGTTGAATGTTCAGTGAAGAATATCGGCAAAGAATATAGCGGTAAAGAAGTTGTTCAGGTTTATGTGCAAAAGCCAATCACAAATCTTGGCAACCCTGCTCGTGAGCTTGTAGGTTTTGCAAAAACTGATGTTTTGGCACCGGGCAAGAGCCAAAAACTTGAAATTGTTATTCCATTTTCTGCATTCAGTTCTTATGATGACAATGGTGCAAGTGGATTTGCACATTGTTATGTAATGGAAAAGGGCGAATATTCACTCTATCTCGGTAGTGATGTTCGCAATGCAGAGAAAGTTTGGAGTTATTATCAGGACGAAACTGTTGTTACTGAAGAACTCAAACAGGTTTCTGCTCCACAAGAAAAGTTTGACAGATACATCAACACAGAAAAAGGTCTTAAAAAAGAAGTTGTTAAATGCCGTGAATATGACCTTCGTCACATTATAATTGAGAAGCTCCCACAGCCTGTAATCACAACAGGTGATAAGGGTTATAAGCTCAAAGATGTTAAAGACGGAAAAATTTCAATGGAAACTTTTGTTGCTCAACTTGACCTTGACGAGCTTGAAGCAATCTCCCGTGGTGCTTATAAGATGGATTCACCTTTGGGCGCTCGTGGTAATGCAGGTGCTTTGGGTGGCGTTACACAAAGTCTTCGTGATAAGGGTGTGCCACCTGTAATCACAACTGACGGACCATCTGGTATCAGACTTTTATCATATTGCTCACTTATTCCGATAGGCACAGCATTTGCTTGTTCATTCAATACGGACCTTGTAAAAGAGGTTTATGCTCTTATCAGCAAAGAGATGCAAGATAAGGGTAGTGACATTCTTTTAGCACCGGGCATGAATATCCACAGAAGTCAACTTTGTGGCAGAAACTTTGAATATTATTCAGAAGACCCATATCTTTCAGGTGTAATGGGTGCTGCTGCAGTTGAGGGTATCCAAACTTGTGGTGGTGCGGCTTGTCCTAAACATTTTGCTTGTAACAATCAAGAATTCAACAGAACTCACAACGATTCAAGAGTTTCTGAAAGAGCACTTCGTGAAATCTATCTTAAAGGTTTTGAAATCTGCGTTAAAACTGCAAAACCAAAGACAATTATGACATCTTATAATAAGATTAACGGTGTTTGGGGACATTACAACTATGAGCTTTGCCAAAGAGTTCTTCGTGACGAATGGGGCTTTGACGGTATGGTTATGACAGACTGGTGGATGCGTTCATCAGAGTGTCCTGAATTTCCAAGTCTTCACGACCAGGCTTATCGTGTGCGCTCATCAGTTGATGTGCTTATGCCGGGTGGTAAGCGTACAGGCAAAGAAAAACCTGACGGAACTTTGCTTAAAACATTTGGTAAGACAGACGGCATCACATCAGGTGAAATGCAGAGAACTGCAATGAGAGTGTTAAACCTTTGTCTTGATTATATTGACTAATTTTAAAGGGACGGATTTTATCCGTCCTTTTATTATGTAATAAATTTGTCCATTTTTTCATATTTATTACTAATATGTATAAATATGGAGGTTTATTATGATTACAGATGAAAAATCAATACACAAATTGCCACACAATATAATTATGGAAGACCGAAAAAAACTATCTGTTTCGGGAGTTACTGATATTGATTCTTTTGATGAACAGACAATTATTGCAATAACCGATTTGGGTGAACTTACAATTCGTGGGTGGAATCTGCACATCACAAGACTTAATCTTGAACAGAGTGAGTTGATGGTTGATGGTGACATTTCATCACTCACTTATACTGATGTGAGACCAAAGGCACAGGGCTTTTTCTCAAAGGTATTAAGATGACAGACTATATCTATTCTTTAAGTCTTGCAGAACAGACGAAAGGCTTTTTGCTATCATTGGGTTTTGGGTTTTTGATGGGAATTTTCTATGACCTTTTTAGAATTGTGAGAATAAGCATTTCAAAAGGCAAAAAGATTATTCTTGTTTTCGATTTGCTATATTGTGTTTTTCTTGGGTTCTGCTCATATATTTTCTTTCTTGTTGTGAATGAAGGGGATATCCGCGCATTTTTGCTATTGGGTGAAGGCATTGGATTTGCAATTTATTATTTTTCATTGGGTGTAGTTGTGTTCACAGCAAGTGAAAAAATAGTAGATACAACCAAAAAGATAATGTTAAAAGTTTTTCAAGTTGTTTTCTTCCCTTTTTGTTGGACTTTAAAGAAACTAAAAACTCTTTTGGGAAGAATTGTAAAGAAATGGCATAAAAAGGGTAAAAAGATTAAAAATAAATCAAAATTCCACTTGAAACTGCATAAGCACTTGTTGTATAATCAAGGTGTTAAAATGGTGAAGAACGTAGTTTCACAAGAAAAGGAAGTGTAATAAATGGCAAGCACAAAAGCAAAGAAGACAAAACGTGTTCAATCAAAGAGCTTTATTCTTACATTGGCGCTTGTTTTGCTCATTGGCTATTTTGTGATTACTTTTATTGGACTTCAGCTTGACATCAGAGAACAAAAAGCAGAGTTGAACGATAAAAACGCTGCATATCAGCAACAACTCAAAGAAAACGAAAGACTTGAGTCAATCGTTCAGAATGAGGATAAAAGTTCATATATCGAACAGGTTGCTCGTGAGAAGTTGGGCTTTGTCATGCCGGGTGAAAAGGTGTTCTACGACGTAACACCGGGAGCATAAAGCGAAAGCTTTAATTGGGGAGGATATGCAGTTTTATGCAGATTGATATCGGTTCTGTATATGACGGAACAGTAACAGGTTTGACTAAATTCGGAGCATTTGTGAAACTTGAAGACGGAACAACAGGAATGGTACATATTTCTGAGGTTTCAAATGAGTATGTAAATGACATCTCTGAACATCTTGCTGAGGGTGACAAGGTTAAAGTCAAGGTTATTGAAATTAATGAAAAGGGCAAAGCAAGTCTTTCAATTAAAAAGGCTATGCCCGAACCAGAAAAGCCAAAATTCGAGAAAAAACCAAGACCACAGAAAAATACTAACCGTGGTTGGCAGGGCAAACCACAAGAGGAACAGTCGGGCCCAATGTCTTTTGAAGATATGATGGCAAAGTTTAAGGCTCAGAGTGAAGACAAAATGAGCGACATTAAACGCAGTACTGACAGACGTGGCGGTGGTAGCAACGGCTATCGCAGAGGTTCAAAATAAAAAACGGGGCAGTAAATACTGCCCTTTTTTATTAGGTGATAATAAAATGAGAGAAATCAAAGCAGAGCAAATAGCAGAAAAAATTGCAAAACTTTGCATTGAAGCAAATAAAGTTTTGCCCGAAAGTTTAGTTGATTGTATTTCTTGTGGATATAAAAACGAAGAAAAAGAGTTGCCCAAAAATATTATGGGTGATTTGCTTTCAAATCTCGATTGCGCAAAAGAATTGGATATTCCAATTTGTCAGGATACAGGTATGGCGGTTGTCTTTGCAGAAATTGGTCAGGATGTGCACATAATCGGTAATTTTGAAGATGCAATCAACGAGGGCGTAAAAAAAGGTTATGTTGACGGACTTTTGAGAAAATCAATTGTGTCAGACCCGCTTGAAAGATTGAATACTGATGACAATACACCTGCTGTGATTCATACTCGACTTGTGTCAGGCGATGAAATAAAACTCACAGTTGCACCAAAGGGCTTTGGCAGTGAAAATATGAGCAGAATTAAAATGTTCACACCATCTGCAACGAAAGAAGACATAATGGCTTTTGTTGTTGAAACTGTAAAGATTGCAGGGGGCAACCCTTGCCCACCAATCGTGTTGGGTGTTGGTATCGGTGGTGACTTTGAATCTTGCGCACTTCTTTCAAAAAAAGCACTTTGCAGAGATGTGAAAGTGCGAAATTCAAAAGAATTGTATAAAGAGATGGAAGAAGAATTGCTCAAAAGAATTAATGAAACCAATATTGGCCCACAGGGATTTGGTGGCAGAACAACTGCACTTGCTGTAAACATTGAAACAGCACCGACTCATATTGCAGGACTTCCTGTTGCAGTTAATGTAGGTTGCCACGTAACTCGTCATAAAACGGCGATTTTATGAAACAATTGTAAAAAATAAATAAAAATTTTATAAACTACTTTATTTTTCTGTGCATATGTGATATATTATAGTTGGGATAAGAAATAATCCCAATTATAAACGCAAAGGAGATGTCGTTGTGAATATCACTATTATCGGACGTAAATGCACACCAAGAGAGAGCTTTAAAGCAAGAGCCGAAGAAAAACTTTTAAAAGTTGAGAAATTCTTTGGACCTGACGCAACGGCTAAAATCACTGCAACAGTTGAAAAAAATGTGAAAATCTGTGAAATCACACTTACAAGAAAAGGTATGATTTTCCGTGCACAAGAACGCAGTGATGATTTAGAAGATGCACTTGATAATTGTGTTGATTCTCTTGTTCGTCAAATCAGAAAGAACAAAACCAGACTCGAAAAGAAACTTCGCGATGTTTCTTTTGACGATGTGCTTTATGATGTGACTGATGAAGACGAAATCGAGGTTGTGAGAACAAAAACAGTTGTTTTAAAACCTGAAACTGTTGAAGAAGCAATTTTGCAGATGAATCTTATAGGGCATATGTTCTATATGTTTAGAAATGCAGAGAATGACCAGATTTGCGTGGTTTATAAAAGAAATGACGGAGGCTATGGTCTCATCGAACCCGAGATTGAATAAAGCAAAATATAGCGGGGCGTTTGCCCCGCTTTTTAGTTAAGTTGGCGAGTGCAATCCGAAATAGCCTTAAAGCGATAATTTTTAAGTCTTTTCGGTGCTTCGCTCTTGAAAGGCTGACGGATTTACGAGTATTTTAACAATAGATTGGCGAAAATATGAATTCAAAAAACTATTTTGTATTACACTCGCCAACTTAAAGGAGAAAGATATGAAGAAGGCATTGAAAATTATACTTCCAATAGTTGCAGTGTTACTGGCAACTGTAATAATTGTTTTTTCAGTATTTTTTGAAAAGATTTTCTGGAATTCAGAAAGTTTCATTAAAAAATCTCAAACTGCTGATTTAACAATTACTATTGATGAAAACGAAAAAGGAAGAGTCCTTGATGGCTTTGGAGCTTCTGCTTGTTGGTGGTCGCAGATTGCAGGTAAGAGTGAAAACGGCGAAGAAATCATCAAACTTCTTTATAGCAAAGATGGTTTAGGACTTAATATTTATCGTTATAATATCGGTGGTGGCTCTGCTGATATTAATTCAGAAATCAAAGACCCTTGGCGAGTTACAGAAAGTTTTTATGTTTTAAACGAAGAAACAGGCGAATATGAATACGATTTTACCCGTGATGCAAATGCACAGAAAATGCTTGATTTAGCACTTTCTTATGGTTGTGTTGATACTGTTGTGCTTTTTGCAAACTCACCACACTATTCAATGACTCTTAATGAAGATACCTATGGTAACAAAAATTGGTGGGTAAGCAATCTTCCAAAGGAAAACTATGAAGCTTATGCAGAATACTTCTGTACAATAACAGAATATTTCATTAAAAAGGGTGTACCTGTTAAATATATCAGCCCAATTAACGAGCCTAACTGGTCTTGGGGTGCAGAGAGACAACACCAAGAAGGTTGTTTCTATAATTCAGAAGATATTTATGGTGTATACCGTGCATTTGTAAAAGAGATTAAAGAGAGAAATCTCGATGTTAAGCTTTCAGGACCTGAATCAGGTGAAATAGGATTTAGACTCTATGAGTGGTTTGAATATCTTTATAATGATGCAGAAATTCGTCCTTATCTTGCTAATTTGTCATATCACAGTTATTGGACCGACGACAACCTTCAAAACAAAATCGGTCTTGGCAACTGGATAAACGAAAAAACACCTGATATTGCTATCGAAATGTCAGAATGGTGTCATTTGCCTTGTGACGCACCAATAGATTCAATCGACGGCGCACTTTTACAGGCAAGAATAATGGCAAACGATTTAAATTTCAGCAATATCAATTCATGGACTGCTTGGGTTGGTGTGAATGGAATCGGCATTGGTGATGACGGCAAAAAATATTCTGATGGACTTTTAGCTGGTAACGCAGATTTAAGTGAAATTGAAATTGCAATGAGATATTATGCAGTTGCACATTTCAGCAAGTTTATTCCAATTGGTAGCACAAAAATTCAGTCAGAAAAGAATATCAACGATGTAACAATGGTTGAGGAAACCAACGAAAATGGTGAGACAAATATTACAACAATGAAATACATAGTAAACTGTGTTTCGTATCTCACACCTGACGGCAAAATCGTTACTGTCGTTGTAAACGAAGGTGACGAAAGAGAATTAAAACTCAAGGTTGGCCGTGAAAATATGACGGTTTACACAACAACACAGGAAAAACAGATGGAAGAAACCTATAAAGGCGCAAAAACAGAAATCACACTTCCACAAAAGAGCATTACAACAATAGTTTGTGAATAATAGTAAAACCCGTTCTCATAAAGCGAGAACGGGTTCATTTATTGATATCGGGGTTGTTTGTTCTACCCATTATATAATCCATACTAACATTATAAAAATCTGCCAATGTTATAAGCGTTTCTGTTGGTGGAATTCGTTCACCATTTTCAAACTTTGAAAGTAGCGCTTGCTCAATGCCAGTTTTCATTTGTAGTGATATTTGGGTTAAACCTGCATTTTTTCTTAACTCTTTTAATCTATTTTTCATAACATCACCTAATGACATTATGTCATATTATTGGATTGACAATTATGACGATTTGTCATATAATTAAATTAAACAGTAAGGAAAAGAGAATAAAAATGAAAAACTGAAATTTAACTCGAATAATCGATTTATATAAAGATATTACTTGTTTTTTTCGTCAGAATTACTAATTATATAGTAATATTATTGTATCCTTTATATATTGTGAAATACTTTAAAAAAGTCTAAAATAAAATTGGAAATAATTTTAGGGAGGTACACAAATGAAAAAACGAATTTTATCAATCCTTTTAGTAGCGGTTATGCTCTTAACAGCATTTCCATTAACAAGCTTTGCTGAAACACCATTAAGTATAGAAGAAGTGGCCGATTTAATAAACGATGCTACCGGTTATGCAAGTCAGGCTTCATATGATTGGAGCAGAGAAAGTGAATATCTCGAGCCGATTGATATGGGTACTTCAACAGGAACACTCAATGGCATAATACAGGCTGTTGACCCCAATGCATCTATAGATTCTGTTATTGGTGGATTTTTAGATATGGGCTCAAAAGAAGACCGTGTTAAAGACGGTAACTTCTACTATACAGATTACAACGATAAATATTTACTTGAACATATGAGCTTGTGCGCGGAAGACATAGAAGCAATTAGAGTTACAAGTAACGAATATAAAATTGCATTAAAAGACTGTTCTAACCCACAAAAAGATAACAGCACAGCGCTTGACCACGCAACAAATGATTTTATTACAGTTGATGAAATCGATGCCGCAATGCAAGAGACAGGTGCATCTTTTGAAGTTAATGATTCATCAAGATTAAATTATCAAGACATTACAATTACTGCGATAATTAAAAATGGCTTGGTTACAAATCTTCAAGTTTCATATACTGTTGATGTTAATCTTAGCTTAAAGATTATGATTGTAAATTCAACAGGAACAGGAAAAATCATCGTTGATAACAACTATTCAAATTTTGACTATTCAAATGTTCCAAATTTGCCGGAAATCCCTGAATGCCCTTGGGAATCACATGATACAGTTTGTTTCGACGAAACTGTAGAACCTTCTTGCACAAGTGCAGGTTATGATGTTTATTGGTGTGATACCTGTCAGCGTAGTTTTAATGAAAACTATGTAACAGAATTGGACCACAACTTTGAAAATGGAACTTGTACAGTTTGTAATGTGTTAGAAGAAGACTGCATTGAAACTGAACATGATTACAGCAGACCTTGCGATTTAACATGGACAATTCATAAAGAAAACGCAACAAGTATTACAATAACTTTTTCAAATCTTACAATGACTGCATCATACGATAGAATTGATATTTACGATGGTGAAGATAATTTGATTACTATAGGTGATACTTGGGGCGGTGCGATGTCAAATGCAACTATGACAGTAATGGGCGATACTGTTAAAATCCGTTTTACTGCGTACGAAGAGTATTATGGTGAACCCGTAGATTATACTGCTTATGGTTTCAAGATAATCAATGTTGTAGCAAACTATGATTCAAAAGAAGGCTGGGTAGAAGAAAACGGCAAATGGGCATTCTATGAAAACGGCGTTAAAGTAACAAACAAATGGCTTATGGATAGTGTCGGTTGGTGCTATGTTGGTGAAGATGGCTATTGCGTAACAAATTGTTGGAAAGCTGACTCACATGGCTGGTGCTATCTTGATACAAACGGCAGAATGGTATGCAACAATTGGGTTTATGACGGTGGCAAATGGTACTTTATGGACGCAAATGGCTATATGGTATCTAACCAATGGAGAAAAGATAGCAAAGGTTGGTGCTATTTAGGCTCAAGTGGTGCAATGCTTACAAATGCATGGGTTAAAGATAGTGTAGGCTGGTGCTATGTAGGTGCTGATGGCTACTGTGTAACAAATAAATGGGTAGCAGATAGCAAAGGCTGGTGTTACCTTGATTCAAATGGCAGAATGG
>CALBNX010000024.1 GCA_937896885.1 uncultured Clostridia bacterium | reverse complement strand
TTACTTCGTTATAATCGACACCGCAGAGAATACAAAGTTCTGTAAGGTTAGGGGTGATAATATTTGCTTTTCTGGTAAGCTCTTTTACTTTTTCACAAAGTGCGTCATCATAAGTGTCGTAAAGCACACCGTCATCAGCCATAATAGGGTCAACAAAAACGAGTGAATTTTTGCCGAAATGGTCAATGAAATCGAGAATAATATCAACTTGCTTTTCACTTGCAAGATAGCCTGTTAAAATGGCATCAAACTCTACTTTTTGTTTTTTCCACACATCGATATATGGGGTCAAATGGTTAGTGAAATCAACAGAGTAAAAATCATTAAAACCCGTTTGGTTTGAAAGAATTGCAGTGGGCAAGGGGTTGCACTCAAGTCCCATAGCAGAGAAAATAGGCAACGACACAGAAAGTGAGCATTTGCCAAAGCCAGAAAGGTCGTTGATAACTGCTATTCTTTTCATTATTTTCACCCCTTGATTTGTTAGTGTTATGAGTATATAATATACTAAAAGTGTCTTTAATAAAATATACAAATTTTAGAATTTTTAAGGGGACAGTTTAAAGTGAAAAACGAAAAATTATATATGCAGATTTATGATTATTATAAAAATTTAATCGAAGATGGCAAACTGACAGAAGGTATGAAATTGCCGTCAATCCGTCGTTGCGCAGAAGAGAGAAATGTGAGCAAAACAACTGTCGAATCTGCATTTATGTGCCTTTGTGATGATGGTTACATAATGCCCAAGAGTCAAAGTGGGTATTATGTGTCAAAAAGGGGAATAAGCCCTAAAACATCAACGCCAAAAGAGATAAAAAAAGTCAATGAAAATAAGATTGTTTATGACTTTTCTTCGTCGAGTGTTGACAGTGAAAGTTTTAATATGGATATTTGGCGACGCTATGTAAAAAGTGCTCTGCGACAGACCGAAAAACTGCTTTTTTATGGTGAGCCACAGGGAGAAATGGAGCTTCGTCGTGAAATTGCTAAATATGTGCAAGAAACAAGAAACTGCGTATGTAATGAAGAAAATATCGTAATCGGTGCAGGTGTGCAAGCACTTTTAAATATACTTTGTCCATTACTTAAAAATCGAAAAACTGTGTGCTTTGACGATGAAAATTATAAGCAGGGTATGGCAATTTTTAAAGACTATGGCTACAAAATTTCGTCAAAAGAAAAGAGCAATATTCTCTATGTCTCACCGTCATATTCAAGCAAAACAGGTGACACAATGAGTGTGCAAGAAAGGTTTTCACTTGTTGAATTTGCGCGAGAAAATAATAAGATAATTATTGAAGATGACTATGGTAGCGAGTTTCGTTATTTTAACCGTCCAACCCCGTCACTTCAAGGCCTTGACGGCGGTGAAAATGTTGTGTATTTAGGCACGTTTTCTAAACTTTTGTTACCGTCAATACGAATAAGTTTTATGATTTTGCCCGATGCTTTTCTCTATGAATATAAGCAGAAAAGTGAACTTTATAATCAGACGGTGGGCAAGGTTGACCAGATAGCACTTTGTAGTTATATCCGTGACGGTCACTTGAATTCTCAAATTCGAAAATCAAGAAAATTATATATGCAAAAGTCAAAAATGCTTTGCGATTTACTTTTGAAAAAATTTGGAGAAAAGGTGAAGATTTTAAAGTCAGATTCACCACTCTATGTGCGTTGTATTTTTGATTTAGGGCTTACAAATGAACAAATTTATAATTCTCTTCACGAGAATGGAATTTCTGTAATAAAATCGGGTGAAAATGATGAGATTACTTTTTCGGTGTCATCAGTTTCCATAAATTCCCTTGAAACTGCTACTGATATAATGAAATCTTTGTTAGTTATTTGTCAATAATCACAAAAAAGCGTCTTAATATATAATAAAAAATACTAATACCAATAAATATGTAAAAAAACAAAAAAAATAATAGACATTCTCGTTAAACTCTGTTATAATTTTAACATACACGATTATAATGAATTTTTGTGTGTTTGTGGCAGCTTTTGTCACATAAAAAGTATCCAAAGTGGTAAAAGTTTTTACCGTTATTTTAAAAGGAGGAAACCTAAAATGCTCAAAAAATTAAGTTCCATTCCATTTAAGGGCACAAAGGAACAAGAAGAACAGCTCAAGGCTGTTATTGAAGCAAATAAGGACGATAAAAGTATGCTTATGCACGTAATGCAAGAAGCACAAGGTATTTACGGATATCTTCCTTATGAGGTTCAGGTAATGATTGCAGAGGGTATGGATGTTCCACTTGAAAAAGTTTATGGCGTATCAACCTTCTATGCACAGTTCTCACTTTCACCAAAGGGTGAATATAACATTTCAGTTTGTCTTGGTACAGCTTGTTATGTTAAGGGTGCACAAGACCTTGTTGACAGAATTTCAGAAAAACTTGGCATCGGTCCTGACGAATGCACACCAGACGGCAAATTCTCTCTTGAAGCTTGTCGTTGTATCGGTGCTTGCGGTCTTGCTCCTGTTCTTACAGTTAACGACGAAGTTTACGGTAAGCTCACAGGTGACGATATCCCAGGTATTCTTGAAAAATATATGGCATAATGAGAGAACTATCTCTAAACATTTTAGATATTGCCCAAAATTCAATAACTGCAAATGCATCACTTATAACTATTGAGGTTTCAGAGAATACTGTTGAACACACTTTGCTTATTGGTATTTATGATAACGGCAAAGGTATGAGTGAAACCCAAGTTCAAAGTGTAATTGACCCGTTTTTTACAACAAGAACAACTCGAAAGGTTGGCATGGGTATTCCACTTTTCAAAATGGCAGCAGAGCAGACGGGTGGAGGTCTTGAAATTAAATCGGAGTTAGGGGTTGGAACTCAAATCCGAGCAATATTCAAGACAGATAGTGTTGACTTCACACCGCTTGGTGATGTGTCATCAACAATTCAAATGCTTATCACAATGAATACTGACCGTGACTTTGTTTATAAACATAAAGTGGACGAGAAAGAATTTGTTTGTGATACCCGAGAACTCAAAGCAATTTTGGGTGATGTTCCACTTGATACTTATGAAGTTTCACAGTGGATACTTGAATTTATTAAAGAAAACACGGAGGTGCTCTATAAATGAAAACTCTTGCAGAACTTATGGCTATTAAAGAAGCAACAATGCAGAAGATGACAGTTCGTGAAGACACAGGCGACGACGCAATCAGAGTTGTTGTTGGTATGGCTACTTGCGGTATCGCAGCAGGTGCTCGTCCAGTGCTTAACGCATTTGTCGATGAAGTTGCAAAAAGAAATCTTAAAGGAGTTACAGTTTCACAGACAGGTTGTATCGGTATGTGTCAATATGAACCAATCGTTGAAGTAATCCAACCAGGCAAAGAAAAAGTAACTTATGTTAAAATGACAGCTGATAAAGTGGCAAAGGTTGTTAATGAACACATCGTTAACGGTAATCCTGTTGTCGAATATACAGTTAAATAAGGAGGAAACATAATGTATCGTTCACACGTACTTGTTTGCGGCGGTACCGGTTGTACCTCTTCAAACAGCGCAGCAATTATTGAGGCTCTTGAAACTCAGATTGCAGAAAAAGGCTTAAGTGAAGAAATCAAAGTTATCAGAACAGGTTGTTTTGGTCTTTGTGCTCTCGGCCCAATTA
This sequence comes from uncultured Clostridia bacterium, assembly GCA_937896885.1. Lineage (GTDB taxonomy): Bacteria > Bacillota > Clostridia > Oscillospirales > Acutalibacteraceae > Fimenecus. Next base: position 58,584 of record CALBNX010000024.1, on the reverse strand, counting down.
TGATTGTTTACCCAGAAGGTAGCTTCTATTCGCAGGTTAAGGTTGAAGATATTCCTGAAATCGTTGAAGAACACCTTCTTAAAGGTAGAATTGTTACTCGTCTTCTCTATGATGAAACAGTAACACCAGACGAAATCAAATCTCTTAATGATACAACATTCTATGCAAAGCAAGAGCGTGTTGCTCTTCGTAACTGTGGTGTTATCGACCCAGAGAATATTGATGAATACATAGCTTATGACGGCTATCAGGCACTTGCAAAATGTCTTACTGAATATACACCTGAACAGGTTATTCAAATCGTTAAAGATTCAGGACTTCGTGGCCGTGGCGGCGGCGGATTCCCAACAGGTCTTAAATGGAGCTTTACAGCTGCTAACGCTGCAGACCAGAAATATGTTGTTTGTAATGCTGACGAAGGTGACCCAGGTGCATTTATGGACCGTTCAGTTCTTGAAGGTGACCCACACTGCATTATCGAAGCAATGGCTATCTGTGGTTATGCAACAGGCGCTACGGAAGGTTATGTTTATGTTCGTGCTGAATATCCAATCGCAGTTGCTCGTCTTCAGATTGCTATTGACCAGGCAAAAGAATATGGCCTTTTAGGTAAAAATATTTTCGATTCAGGTTTCGACTTTGACCTTCACATCCGTCTTGGTGCTGGTGCTTTCGTTTGTGGTGAAGAAACAGCTCTTATGACATCAATCGAAGGTAACCGTGGTGAGCCAAGACCTCGTCCTCCATACCCAGCAGTTAAAGGTCTCTTTGGCAAACCAACAACAGAAAATAACGTTGAAACTTTCGCTAATATCCCACAGATTATCCTCAAGGGTGCTGATTGGTTCGCATCAATGGGTACAGAAAAATCAAAGGGTACTAAGGTGTTCGCTCTCGGTGGTAAGATTAACAACACAGGTCTTGTTGAAGTTCCTATGGGTACTACTCTTCGTGAAGTTATCGAAGAAATCGGTGGCGGTATTCCAAACGGTAAAAAATTCAAGGCTGCTCAGACAGGTGGTCCTTCAGGTGGTTGTATCCCAGCTTCTCTTATGGATACACCAATTGACTATGATAACCTTACAGCAATCGGCTGTATGATGGGTTCAGGTGGTCTTATCGTTATGGACGAAGACAACTGTATGGTTGACATTGCTAAGTTCTTCCTTGACTTCACAGTTGACGAATCTTGCGGTAAATGTACACCTTGCCGTGTTGGTACAAAGAGACTTCGTGAAATGCTTGAAAAGATTACTGATGGTAAAGCAACTCTCGAAGACCTTGATAAACTTGAAGAACTTTGCTACTACATCAAAGAAAACTCACTCTGCGGTCTTGGACAAACTGCTCCAAACCCAGTTCTTGCAACACTTAAATTCTTCCGTGAAGAGTATATTGCTCACATTGTTGACAAAACTTGTCCAGCAGGTGTTTGTAAGAAACTTGTTAAATATGAAATCGTTGCTGACCAGTGTAAAGGTTGTACACTCTGTTCAAGAAAGTGCCCAGTTGGTGCTATCAGCGGTACAGTTAAGAACCCACACACAATCGACACAAATAAATGTATCAAGTGTGGCGTTTGTATGGATTCTTGTAAGTTCGGCGCAATTATTAAAAAGTAAGGAGAGTGCTAAATTATGGTAAACATTAAAATTAACGACAAATCATTTTCTGTACCAAAGGGTAGCACAATCCTTGAAGCTGCTCGTTATGCAGGTATAGAAATCCCAACACTTTGCTACCTTAAAGACATTAACGAAATCGGTGCTTGCCGTATCTGTATGGTAGAAGTTAAGGGTGCAAGAAGTCTTGTTACTGCTTGCGTATTCCCAGTTGCTGAGGGAATGGAAATTTACACAAATACAGAAAGAGTAAGACATTCAAGAAAAATGACTCTTGAACTTATCCTTTCAACTCACGATAGAAAATGTCTCTCATGTGTACGCAGTGGTAACTGTGAACTTCAGAAACTCTGCAAAGAGTTCGGTGTTGAAGATGAAGGCAGATTCGATGGCGAAATCATCAAATATAACTTTGATGACTCAGCAGCACATATGGTTAGAGATAACAATAAGTGTATCCTTTGCCGTCGTTGTATCGCAGCTTGTGACCAGCAGGGTATTTCAGTTATCGGTGCTAACGCTCGTGGTTTTGATACTCACGTAAGCTCAGCATTCGATAAGGACCTCGCAGATGTTTCATGTATCTCTTGTGGTCAGTGTATTGTTAACTGTCCAACAGGTGCAATCGTTGAAAAAGATAACACAGCAGAAGTTCTCGCAGCAATCAACGACCCTGAAAAGTTCGTTATTGTTCAGACAGCTCCATCAATTCGTGCAACACTCGGTGAAGCATTCGGTATGCACATCGGCACAAATGTTGAAGGCAAAATGGTTGCAGCACTTCGTCGTCTTGGTTTCGATAAAGTATTCGATACAGACTTTGCTGCTGACCTTACAATTATGGAAGAAGCAAATGAGCTTATCGAAAGAGTCCAGAATGGTGGCACTCTTCCAATGATTACATCTTGCTCACCAGGTTGGATTAAGTATTGTGAACATTACTATCCAGACCAGATTGGTCACCTTTCAAGCTGCAAATCACCACAGCAGATGTTTGGTGCAGTTATGAAGACATATTACGCTGAAAAGATGGGCATTGACCCTAAGAATATGTTTGTTGTTGGTATTATGCCTTGTACAGCAAAGAAATTCGAAACAAAGCGTGATAACCAGAACGCATCAGGTTATCCTGACGTTGACGTTGCTCTTACAACAAGAGAACTTGCTCGTATGATTGAAAGCGCAGGTATCTTCTTCAAACATCTTCCTGATGAAGAATTTGACCAGCCATTCGGCGAAAGCACAGGTGCATCAACAATTTTCGGTGCAACAGGTGGTGTTATGGAAGCTGCTCTTCGTACAGCAGTTGAAAAGCTCACAGGCGAAACTCTCGAAGACGTTGACTTTACAGAAGTTCGTGGTATGGAAGGCGTTAAAGAGGCTGAATATGACGTTGCAGGTAAGAAGATTAAAGTTGCTGTAGCTAGTGGTACAAAGAACGCAAAAGTTCTTATGGACCAGATTAAGAACGGCACAAGCGAATATCTCTTCGTTGAGATTATGGGTTGCCCAGGTGGTTGTATCAACGGTGGTGGTCAGCCAATTCAGCACGCAGTTGTTCATAACTTCGTTGACCTTAAAGCTCGTCGTGCAGAAGCACTTTACACAGCTGACAGAAACAATGCTGTTAGAAAGTCACACGAAAATGAAGCTATCAAGACTCTTTATACAGAGTACCTTGGCAAACCAGGTAGCCATAAGGCTCACGAAATTCTTCATACTTCATATGTGGCAAGAAAGAAATATTAATTTCTGAATTAATAATGACGGACAGTATAGAAATATGCTGTCCGTCTTGTTTTTTTATAGGATTTATTGTATTATAGTAGTATATATTTTTAAAAATAAAGGATTTACTATGACTAAACGAATTATTGCACTATTGCTTATATTTTCATTCATGTTCTCATTTTCTGCTTGCAAGGATGATGAAGATTTTGAACTCTCAAGCACCACCACAACACAAAATTCTGTGAAAGATGAGCCGTCAAATGATTATTCTGACGAATCAACAACAGAAAGCACAACACAAGTCCCAACAGTAAAAGTCACAATACCTGAAGGTTATACTCTTGTGAAAATCTCTTGGCTTTTAGAAGATAAGGGTCTTTGCACATCAAAAGAGTTTATTGACGCTTGTCAAAGCTATAAAGATTGGCTTGATTTGACACAGTATCCATTTTTGAATGACTTGCAGAGTGCGAAGAATGTGTGTTTCTATCTTGAAGGCTATTTCTTCCCACTCACTTATGATATTCCTGAAAATGCAACCGCAAAAGATATTATCAAAATGTTCTTGAATGGAACAAAACAGAAGTTTAACGATACATTTATGATGAGTGTTAGAAATAGTGGCTTTAACCTTCATCAGTTGCTCACTTTGGCGTCACTTATCGAGAAAGAAGCCTTTTTGCCTGAACACAGACCAATGATTTCATCGGTTCTTCACAATCGCCTCGATAAGAAAATGAAGTTTCAATGCGACCCGACAGTTAAATATTGCACAGGTGTAATTGAATATATTTATCCTGACAAAATTGACCATTTTAAATACTATTATAATACTTATCGCTGTGACGGACTTATGGCGGGACCAATCTGTAGTCCGGGAATGGCATCAATTGAGGCAGCACTTAATCCTGCTGATACAAACTATCTCTATTTTATAATCGGCACAGTCCCACCCTATGAGTCCAAATATTCAGAAACCTATGAAGAACATTCAAAATTCTGGAACGAAAATAAAGATAGATTAACAGGGGGTGCAGCTTAATGAATATTAAACTCGCAGACCGCCTTGTTACGCTTAGAAAAGAGAATAAATTATCCCAAGAAGCATTAGCCGAAAAATTGGGTTTAAGTCGCCAGTCAATCTCAAAATGGGAGAGAGCAGAGGCTTCACCTGATACAGATAATCTCATAGCACTCGCAGAACTTTATGGAATGAGTCTTGACGAGTTGTTAGGTAACGAAACTGTCAAAGTAGAAAAGACTGAAAAAGCAACAGAGAAAAAAGATAATAAACTTTTGAAATTATCACCAATATTCTTTCTTGTTGCAGTTGCAGTTTATGCAGTTGGTGGAATAGCTATGGGTGGCAAATGGTGGGCAACAGCATGGGTGCTCTTTACATTGGTATTATCATTCACACTCTATTCTGCATCAAAAACTATGTCAAAACGTGTTGCCAGAATTGTATTGACAACAGCTTCAACCATATTGGCAACAGCATCAGTCTATGTGTTGTTGGGAATGTTGTTCTCACTTTGGAATATCGCTTGGATAGCCTTTCTTCTCATCCCAGCACATATTTACATATCAGTAATTAAAAAATAAAACAAAATAGGGGCGATTAGTGAAATCGCCCCTATACAATTTTGTTCCAAAAAAACATCCAGACAAGCCCAATTTGTATGACTGGTTTTAGGGCGCAATGTACTGCATTTGACAAAAGGTATATTTTGTTATAAAATACATATTGATATTTTATATATATCTCTATATTTTTTATAAGGACGGTTTTGTCACATGGGCACGGACCCCGGGAGTATTATTCTTAAAATAGTAACTCTTTTCGCATTGATTTTTGTCAATGCATTCTTCTCAATGTCAGAAATGGCAATTGTTACTCTTAACGATAACAAAATTGATAAAATGGCTAGTGAGGGTAACAAAAAAGCAAAACAAATTCAAAAACTAACAGAAAACACAAGTTCATTCCTTTCAACAATCCAGATTGGTGTTACATTAGCAGGGTTTTTGACATCTGCGACTGCTGCACAGTCGTTCGCAGAAATGCTTTCTAATGCGATTGCGAAAACAAGCATTGTGAATGTTATTCCTGTTGGTGTAATCAGCGGATTTTCAACAGTTGTGATTACGCTTATTATGTCATATTTCTCACTTGTTTTAGGTGAACTTGTACCAAAGAAAATAGCTATGAATAAGCCTGAAAAAATGGCATTTATGGCAGCACCAATTCTTGTTTTCGTTGCAAAGGTTACAAGACCTGTTGTTAAATTCTTAGCTCTTTCAACTAACGGTGTGTTGCGCCTTATTGGTATTGACCCACACGCTGACGAAGAAGTTGTAACAGAAGAAGAAATTAGAATGATGGTTGACGTTGGTGGCGAAAAAGGTGTTATCGAAGACACTCAAATCGAAATGATTAATAATATATTCGAGTTTGATGATATTGATGTTGCTGATATTATGACTCACCGTACTGATATGGTTTGTGTTGACGAAGAAGAGCCGCTCAGTGAAGCTGTTAAACTCTCAATCGAAAACGGATTTTCAAGAATTCCTGTTTATAAAGAAGACCCCGACAATATTATCGGTATTGTTTATATTAAAGACTTCCTTAAATATGTGGGAACAAATCTTCCAAAGACAAAAACAGTTAAAGATATGATGCGACCTGCATATTATGTGCCAGAAACAAAGCGTTGCGGTGAACTCTTTACTGAAATGACAGAAAAGAGAGTACAGATGGCTGTTGTTATTGACGAATACGGTGGCACAGCAGGTATCGTAACACTTGAAGATGTGCTTGAATCTATTGTTGGTAATATTCAGGACGAATATGACCAGGAAGACGAAGAAATCTCAATCATTAATGATACAGTTTTCGAAGTGGATGGTATAACTGATATCGAAGAAGTCGAAGAACATACAGGAAAGAATTTTCCTGAAGGTGATTATGACACAATCGGCGGCTATATTATCAGCGTGCTTGGCTTTTTGCCACAGGATGGCGAAATGAACGAAGTTCAGTTTGAAAATGTGAAATTTACAGTTCTCAATGTTGAAGAACGCCGTATCGGTAAAGTCAAGGTTGAAATTCTTCCAGTAGAAAAGAAAGAAGAAGTTGAAGAAAGACGCTTCTTCAATAGAAAAGAAGATTAAAACAAAATGTAGGGGCGATTCACGAATCGCCCTTTTTGTTAAAGGAATAAAAAATGCAAAAACAAAACTACCAGAAACAACTTGATAAAATTATTGAAAATTTAGGGGATAAAGTGCCAACACTTCTTCTCCATTCTTGTTGTGCCCCTTGCAGTAGTTATTGCATTGAGTATCTGTCACAGTATTTCTCGATTACTGTGCTTTATTATAACCCTAATATTTATCCTGAAACTGAATACGAAAAGCGCAAAGCAGAGCAGAAACGATTAATAGGGAAAATAGATACAAAATATCCTGTAAAAATGCTTGATTGCGATTTCGAAAGTGAAAAGTTTTATGAGATGGCAAAGGGGCTTGAGGATTGTCGTGAGTGTGGTGAACGATGCTTCAAATGCTATCGCTTGCGACTTGAGAAAACAGCACAAGAAACAGTTAAAAATAACTTTGATTTCTTCACAACAACCCTTACAATAAGTCCACTTAAAGATGCACAGAAAATCAATGAAATAGGGCTTGAATTGGCAGAAGAATATAACATACAATGGTTGCCATCAGATTTTAAGAAAAAAGAAGGATATAAACGGTCAATAGAATTAAGCAAAGAATATAACCTATATCGACAGAATTATTGCGGTTGCGTGTATTCAAAAAGAAAATCTGAAATAGAAGAATAATGAATTTAGCAAATTCAATTTGTTGCAAAAAGAAAGGAGAGTGAATTTCACTCTCCTTAATTTTATATCGCTTTCCCGTCTTTTGTGAATAATGGTAATTCCTCAAGGAAGATAATGTCATCACGCTTTGCGGCATCACCTTCAGCGAGAATAAACATTCTACCACAAACAATACCACCCGCATCATTAACAAGTTTTTCAACTGCTTTAAGTGATTCGCCGAGAGATACAACATCGTCAACGATAAGAATCTTCTTACCCTTCATAAGCTCTGCATCTGCTTTGTCAAGATAGAGCTTTTGCTCACCCTTTGTTGTGATTGAATTAACAGTTGACTCGAAAACACCTGTCATATAAAGCTTTGGCTTTTTGCGAGCAACAAAGTATTTTTCATTATTCTGAAGTCTTGCCATTTCGTGTGCAAGTGGAATACCTTTTGCTTCTGCTGTGATTATGTAGTCATATTCGGGTGCTTTTTTGAGCAATTCTTTTGCGCAAGCAGTTGTAAGTTCAGGGTCACCGAAAATTACAAATCCTGCAATGTTGAGTTCGTCATTAAGTGGGCAAAGTGGTAAATACCTGTCAAGCCCTGCAATATTCATTTTGTGAAACATATCCATTTTCCCTTCCATTTAAAAATAAAAAACGGCGGATATTTAATCCACCGTTTTGCTTGTTAATTAGTTAGCCAATGCGCGTGTGAGCCACACTTCTGCAATATCCATTGCTGCATAAAGACCTTTTTTCTCACTTGATTTAACAATTCTCTCACGGGGACTAACATCAGGGTCAGTGTTAAGAAGCTGAATTGAAACTTTTGAAGCAACTTCAACATCGTCAACTGGTTTAGTTGCAAGAATCTGCATCATAATAACATATTTTTCTGACGGGTCGCCATAATAAAGGGTGTTGCCGTTACGAACTAAAGGCTTGCCTTTATAAGTGAGGAATTTTTCGTTTTTAGCCATGAAAATACACCTCTTAATTATTTGATTTTAAGATATTCTTTTACAAGGTCCTGCAAAAGCTCATCTCTGTCAAGGCGGCGAATAAGACTTCTTGCATTGTTATGAGTTGTGATATAAGTTGGGTCTTCTGAAAGAATATAACCAACAATCTGGTTAATTGGGTTATAGCCTTTTTCAACCAAAGCGTCATAAACCTGCATAAGAGTCTGTTTAGTAGCCTCTTCACGCTCATCCTTTAATGAAAACTGTATTGTCTTGTTAGGGTCAAGCATTTACGCCACCTCCTAGTAATAATTAAATATATTATATACTGAAAATAAATAAAAAACAATAGCAAAATTAAAATAAATTCTAAATTCTGCATTCTGAATTCTGCATTAAAAAACTCCCCGAAGGGAGTTCTTTAATTATGATTTAAGTGCAATTCCGTCTTTTGCAAGAGAATCAATAATTCCATTTGCAACTTCCATAACTTCTTCAGTTGTAAGCGTCTTTTCAGGATTTGAGAATGTGATTCTTGTTGTGATTGACTTGCCGTTTTCGTCACGGTATGTGTCAGTCACTTCTACCTTCTTGATAAGTGGACAGTTTGCATTTTCGATAGCCTTGCCGATTGGTGCAAATGTTTCACTTACGAATGAAAGGTCAATCTCCATATTAGGGAATTTTGAAGGTTCTTCATAGTGGATACCAGCGTCTGTGATTTCAGTAAATGCAGGAACATCGATTTCAGCAAACACGATTGATGCTTTTTTGTCGATTTTCTTTGAAACTGTTGGATGAACAACACCGATTTTACCTAAAACTACGCCATCGCAAGAAATTTCATTAAGGTTTCTTGGGTGCTCATAAGAAAGAGTAGCATCCATTGGAGTGAATGCAAGAGCCTTGTGCTTGATGTTGTCAGTAATAACTGAAAGCATTGTTGCAAGCTCAACATAAAGAGTTTCAAGAGATTTTGTCTTGCTGTAAAGTGTAACACAGAGCTTCTTTCTCTCGTTGCAAAGTCCGTCATCTTTAAGTCCGTCAACAGTCCTGCCAATTTCAAACACACCAAAATCAGTAGCGAAATTAGTGTTTGTCTTAACTTGACAAAGCTGTGTAGGAATAATTGACTTGCGGATTGTTTCAATATTAGGATTTGTAGCACCTTGGAGCTTGATATTTTCTTCAATTTCCATTCCTAGTGCCTTGTATTCATCAAAATACTGCCATACGTAAGAATGTAATTCGTGAAGTGAGTAACGGTGAACGAGCATATCCTTGATTCTGTCTTCAACTGTCTTTTCTGCTTTCGCACGAACAGGGTAGAGTGGAGCAGATGCTGTGTGAATGTCAAAGTTATCATAACCATAAATACGTGTGATTTCTTCAACAATGTCAGCCTTGATTGTAACATCTTTTGTTGCTCTCCAAGATGGAACTTCTACTGTGAAATTGTCACCGTCATTTGAAGCCTTGAAACCGAGTGAATTAAGTGTATTTACAATTGTATCATTTGCGATTTCAATACCTGTATATTTGTCAATAAATGCTTTATCGAAATCAAGTGTAACAGTTGGATACTTGAATGCATATTCGTCTGTAAGAGCAGAAACAACCTTAGCTTCAGGGTCAATTTCCATAAGAAGATTTACAAATCTTGCAATAGCAGGTACTGTCATTTCAGGGTCAAGGCATTTTTCATAACGGTTTGAAGCGTCAGTACGATGAGCAAGACGAACAGTTGATTTACGGATTGATGCAGCATTGAATGTTGCTGATTCAAGTGTAAGAGTTGTTGTGTCTTCTACGATTTCAGAGTCAAGTCCACCCATAATACCTGCAATAGCAACAGGAGTGTTGTCATTGCAAATCATAAGTGTGTTTTCGTCAATATTTCTGTCAACTCCGTCAAGAGTCTGGAATGTGAAAGGCTCTGCGAATCTCTTAATACGGATTTTTTCAACCTTACGGGAGTCAAAAGCGTGCATTGGCTGACCCATTTCAAGCATTAAGTAGTTTGTAAGGTCAGCAAGCAAGTTGATTCCTCTCATACCGCAATAGTAAAGACGGATTCTCATATTAACAGGGCTAACATTCTTTTTGATGTTTGCAACCTGTAAGCAAGAATATCTCTGGCAAAGAGTATCTTCAATTTTAAGGTCAACCTTTGGAAGATTGTCATATTGTGAAAGGTCAACCTGTGGCAATGGCTTTAACTCACGACCTGCGAGAGATGCGAATTCACGAGCAATACCATAGTGGCCCCAAAGGTCAGGACGGTTTGTAAGTGACTTGTTGTCAACCTCGAAAACGATATCGTCGATTTCGTAAAGGTCTTTAAGGTCAGTGCCATTCTTTACATCATCAAGAATGTCCATAATACCTGAATTGTCGTCAGAAATGCCGATTTCTTTTTCAGAACAGCACATACCGTTTGACATATATCCTGCAAGCGGTCTTGGTGCGATTTCGATTTCACCAAGCTTTGCACCCACCTTTGCAAAAGCTGTTTTCATACCAACTCTAACATTTGGTGCACCACAAACAACATCAACTAATTCGGCTTCACCAATATCAACTTTTAAAAGGTGGAGCTTTTCTGATTTTGGATGGTCTTCTACAGACTTGATTTCAGCAACAACGATGCCACTAAAATCACTGCCTTTAAAGAAAATTTCGTTTTCAACTTCAGCGGTTGAGAGTGAGAATTTACGGATTAACTCCATCTTGTCAAGACCTGAAAGGTCAACGAAATCACTAATCCAGTTCATTGATAAAAACATAATTTTGCTCCTCCTTCCTTAATTTTCGTCGTCTGTGAACTGTGTAAGCACCTTGAGTGAGCCACTGTTCAAATCACGAATATCTTTAACACCATATTTCATCATTGCAAGACGAGTAAGACCAAGTCCGAATGCGAAACCTGTGTATTCTTCAGGGTCAATTCCACCGGCTTTAAGTACCTCAGGGTGAATCATACCGCAAGGGCAAAGTTCAAGCCAACCGCTGTGCTTACATGACGGACAACCTTCACCACCACAAATAAGGCAACTGATATCAAGCTCGAAACCAGGTTCAACGAATGGGAAGAAACCTGGACGAAGACGAACCTTGATGTCTTTTTGGAATACTTCTGAAAGCATTGTTTTCATAAAGTAAATAAGGTTTGAAATTGAAATGTCCTTGTCAACCATAACGCCTTCCATCTGGAAGAATGTGTTTTCGTGACAAGCATCAGTAGCCTCATTTCTGAAACATCTGCCGGGGAAAATAGCCTTGATTGGCATACCGTCATTCACAAGTGCATCTTTATACTTTTTATAAATAGCATTCTGTGCTGCTGATGTGTGAGATTTAAGCAACTGACCGTTATCTAAATAGTATGTGTCCTGCATATCACGAGCAGGGTGGTCCTTTGGAATGTTAAGTGCTTCAAAACATTCATAGTCAGTAACGATTTCGGAATAATCCTCAATATTAAAGCCCATTGAACGGAAAACGCTTTCACATTGACGCTGTACAAGTGTAATCGGGTGGTATGAACCACGAGTTAAGTTAGCAGGAACAGAAATATCGAAAATTGGTGTGCTTTCGATTTCTTTTTTGAGTTCAAGTTCTTTGAGTTCCTGACTTTTTTCTGCAATTTTCTGTTCAACGAATGCACGAACTTCGTTGACAATCTGACCCATAACTGGTCTTTCTTCTGCTGATAATGAACCCATCATTTTAAGTAATGATGTAAGTTCACCTTTTTTACCAAGCACTTGCACTCTGAATTCTTCAAGTTGACTCTGCTCGGTAAAAGTGCTGAGTTCTGCTTCCGCACGAGCACGGATAGCTTCGAGTTTTTCTCTCATCTTTTCTTCCTCACTTTTAATTTTATAATCGGAAATATAGGGAATGTAAATAAAAAATCCCATACTCTAAAGTAATCGCTGATTAAATCGGGTTGCTATTATCAGCAAGATAGTTTTTTGTCAGAAATGTCAAAAAACGCAGGCAATACTTTGTGTATTAACGAGTATTTTTGGCATTTTTGGCGAAAAAATAGCCGCTGAGAATTGTGACTTTGATTTAATCAGTGGTTACAAAAAAAGCATGGGACGAATAAAATCCGCGGTACCACCCAAATTTTAGCACAAGTAATAACTTGAAAGCTAACACTTTCCGTGTTCAATAACGAGAACAAACCGTCATCATCTACTGTCAGTTCAACGATGCCACTCCAAAGGGAACTTCAATTAAGCTTTCGACTTATGTGCTTTCAGCCACGGCACAATTCTCTGGCAAGATTACTAACTTAATCTACTTTCTTTTTCATTGTGTTTTCAATATCTTATGTATTATAGCAAAAGTGCATTTTCAAGTCAAGAGTAAATTGAATATAACCCATTTAACAAAATCAAAATTCACAAAATAAAACGGAGTAGATTTTCTACTCCGTTATTTTTATGGTTATGGGGTTTATGCGTCTTGCTGTTCTGCCATTTCTGCTCGTTTTTCAAGAAGTGCGTTGTGATAATCTTCTTTAGTTTTGCCTGTAAGCTTATAGAAGAAGAATGGAACACCTGCAAGGAACATCATAATACCGTGCATAATTGTATAGAAGAACAAGAGAGTAACTTTTGTGTCAAGGCTCTGTACCGGTGTTGGCACAAGGTCTGTTGGCTGGATATAGCCGATAATTGAACCATCACCATAGAGAAGAAGTGGCGCAACTGTGCTTGCGATTGTACCACTGATGAGTGTGCCGATACCGATAACAAATGGGAATGATGCATCAAGGCGCTTGCCTGTTTTAAGTTCAATTGTTTCAAGAACATCTGCTTGGAACATACTTGGAAGAAGGTTTGATGCACCAAACTGAAGACCGATAAGGAACAAGAAAATAATGAATACAACCTGCAAAATTCCGTTACCAGTTGTGAAATAAAGATAGCCGATACCGAATGCTGCACAGTTAGCGCAGAGTGAATAGATACCACTTGCAATATAAAGCTGACGAGCATCAAATTTCTTAAGAAGGAAGTTGATAACAAGCATACCAACTGCAGTACCAATGCCGACAGGAAGAACAAAGAGAATCTTCTTTGAGATGTCCCCAAGAACTGCTGCTGCGATAAATGCTTCCATATATGTTGAAATACCGCGGAAGCTCTTTAAGAATTCAGACACGATAATTGTCCAAGCATATTTGTTTGTAACAATGTCTTTAAAGCCAATAAGTGGATTCTTCTTTTCAGCGGTATAAACTGTTCTTTCACGAACAACTTTCATACCAAGAAGCACGGTGATAACACCAACAACACTGCAAAGGGCTGCTGAAATTATATATTGCAAACCTTCAACGCTACGAATACTTGTGCCTGTAACCATTTCGATAAGATGAGTGTTGTCTTTGTGCCAAATAGCACCAATAACAAGCAAAATAACAACGGGTGCAGAGTTACCAACGGCACTTGAAATACTGCGGAATGAAAGCACTTGGTCACGCTCTTTAAGGTTAGGCGTCATAACATTGGCAACCATATTAATTGAGTTACCAAAAGTGCAGAAAACACCCCAAAGAACTGCAATTGTTACAATATAAATGAAAAGAATTGTGCCAGAAAGTCCAGGTGGCGCCCAGAAAGAAAGCATCATAACAATCGCCATAGGCACTGCAACAAGCATTGCAATAGGTCTGAACTTACCACCCTTGCCCATTCTTCTGCCGTCAATATACATAACGATAAAGAAGTTAAGCACAAAAGGAATAATACCTGTTAATAAATTAAAAAGTGCAGTTTGTTCTTCTGGCAAGCGAAGAACATTAACGAGATATGCGTTACGGTTACCGCCGACCATACCCGTCATTGTGGTGTAGAAAAAGACACCCATTAAGTAAAGAACAAACTCATTTGTTTTTACGTGCTTTTGCTCATTCTGAGCCTGAATTGTATTAGTGTTGCTCATAAAAACCTTCCTTCAAAATAAAGTCATATTATTATAACACATATGAAGAAAATAAAACAGACTGCTAATTTCACGAAAAAATCAACAGTCTGTTGGTTAATATTACTACTTTTTATTTCATTCTTGCTTCAAGTCGATAGATTGGCATACCCAAATCCACAAACTTTTGCTCATATTCTGTAACAATATTACCCTCAAAATTGCTTTTGTGCAAATCAAGAGAAATATTGGAAAGAACAAATCCGTTCTGTGAAAAACTTTCGAGTGAATATTCAAAAAAGCCCTGACTATCGGTTTTCTGTGCGATAAACCCGTCATTCACAAGAAGTTTTTTGTAAATATCGAGAAACTCTCTGTATGTGAGTCTGTGACATTCGTGTTTATTTTTAGGGTAGGGGGTGCTGAAGTTGAGATAGATTTCAGAAATGCTCTTCTCTTTAATGAAAAGAGCAAGATATTCTGCTCTCATTTCAAGAAAACGGATATTTGTGATATTCTCATTTTTAACCTTTTCACAAGCCTCAACTAAAACACTTGGCACACATTCAATCGCGAGAATATTTTTGTCGGGATTTCGTTTTGCATATTCGCAAACAAACTGACCTTTGCCACAACCGATTTCCATAACAATTGGGGCAGAGCGACCGAAAATCTCGTCTAAATCGAAAAAGTTTTCATGCTCTTCATTTGTGCGAAAATCAAAGGATTTGAGCTCATAGGGAATTCTCAAATCTGTGCAATTTTCTCGTCTTGTGTTAAGATTTCTAATTTTTCTTGGTCTCATAAATACCCCTTAAATATGTATAAAAAGAATTGATGTCGCTAAAAGTAATTGTGCGATAAAATAAGCATAAAGACTGACAGTTTTAACGGTTTTGTTGCCCTTTGCACCACCGATAAGACGAAGTCCTAAAGTGAAGTCAGAAATAAAGAAGAATATACCGCCTGCCAAAAGAATAATCATTGCAACAAGTCCGTTTTCTGCACCACTTAAATAATATGTAATGCCGAAACCACAAGATTTTAAAAGCATTACAATTAAGAATATGCTGTATAAATGCAAGGTTACTTTCATAAAAGCATTTTTATATTCAAACTTAAAAACAGGCTCAAGCATCAAAGAGAATGCAATGAAAATAACCACAAATGCGATAATTTCAGGTAATGTGAAGAATTTGTAATCAGGCGTGAGTGCCATTGTTGATTTGACAAATGCCAAAACATAGAAAATATGACCGACTAAAAATGCACTCGCCCCGATATAAACCACGGACATTCGAGGATTTCCAGGTGGGTGGGGAATATGCATAAATAAGTCACCAACCCAACCGAGAATAAGACCTATGAGCATCATATTTGCATAATAAGACTCATTACCCGAAAGCTCCATAGCAATAAAACCAATACCTACAAATGCTGTTGCCGCAACCATTTTGCAAGAGAGTGATTTCTTTGTGGGCTCTGGCCAATAAGCTCTGTCATAAAGTGGGACAAATATAAAGAATAATATATAGCAAATGCCTAATAAAACCTTTAACATAATTTATTTTCCTTTTCTCAAAAGTGTGCCCGCAGGGAATACCAAATCACTTTTAATCTTTACTGTCATCATTGGATGTGGTGCAGATTCGATTTCGTTATCATTACCGTCAAAAAGTTCATTTGCTGTGAAAACAACAGGCTTTTCACCTGGCATAAGAGCATCTAACTCGTCACCACGAGAGAATTTGTTTCTTTGCTCTGCAATAATGAAACCATCCTTACACTCTTTAACCTGTGCCATAACATCATAATGGCGCTTATATCCACCATCAAAGCTGATGTTAGCATCTTCGTTTGGTGCATTATAATAAAAGCCTGTGCAATATTCACGATAACTTACCTTATAGCACTCATCAACAATCCATTGTGGTGTTTTAAAGTCATCTGACGGATTTTTAAGATATTCGTCAATAGCCATTCGGTAAGCATTTGTGATAACCGCTGCATAATAAGCAGATTTTGCACGACCTTCAATTTTGAAACTACTGATACCCGCATTCACAAGGTCGGGGATATGCTCAATCATACACATATCCTTTGAATTGAGAATATATGTGCCTTCTTTTGAATCTTGAATAGGGAAATACATTCCGTCACGCTTGACTTCCATTATGGCATATTCCCAACGGCAAGGTTGAGCACATTCACCACGGTTAGCATCACGATTTACAAGATAGTTTGAAAGAAGACAACGACCAGAGAATGACACACACATAGCACCATGTATAAAGCACTCAATTTCAAGGTCCTTTGGCACTTTTGCACGAATTTCTGCAATTTCGTGAATTGACAATTCTCTTGCAGTAACAACACGGGATGCACCCATATTGTAAAACTCGTTAGCAGTAACATAATTTACGATTCCTGCTTGTGTTGAAATGTGAATGGGCACATTTGGTGCATATTTTTTGCAAAGAGAAAGCACACCAATATCGGCAACTATAAAGGCATCAACACCGATTTCAGCCCATTTTTCAAGATATTCAGGTAACTTTAAAATCTCGTCATTGCGAGCTAAAGTATTACAAGTGAGATAAACCTTGACACCTTTTGCGTGACAAAGTTTAACTGCATCTTCAAGTTGTTCAAAATTGAAATTCTGTGGTGCTGCACGCATACCGAATGCGTCACCACCAAGATAAACTGCGTCTGCACCAAACATAAGTGCCGATTCAAGTCTTTCACGGTCACCTGCGGGTGCTAACAATTCGGGTATAATCATATATTTATTCATCCTGTGCGTTTACTTTTTCGAGGGCTCTCTTGTTTGCATTGTGCTCTTCAAGAGTTGTTGCCATATAAATTTTCTTATTCTTATCGTGAGCAAAGAAATAATACTGAGTTGTATCAGGGTTTAAAGCTGCTTCAATAGCTGCTGCACCCGGATTACAAATAGCAGAAGCAGGAAGTCCAGCTTTTTCATAAGTGCTGTAACTGAGAATATAAGCGTTGATTTTTGAAGGTGAAGTCACTCTCTGTGAGATTGTGTTTGTAACATAATCCTTTGTTGAGTCACAGTCAAGGGTTGGGTAAAGGCCTGAACGGTTAAGTCTGTTATGAAGAACTGAAGAAACCAATTTAAACTGGTCTTTGTTTGCACCTTCTTTTTCAATGATTGATGCGATTTTTATAATCTCGTCAGTTGTCTTGCCAAGTGCTTCAGCTTTTTTGGTGTATTCTTCTGTCCAACGCTTCTGGAATGTGTCAAGGAATTCACGAATAACTGCACCCGGTGTAGCCCCTTGTTCAAATTCATAAGTAGCAGGGAAGAAATAACCCTCAAGAGCGTGGTATCTTTCTTCTTTGTTGTCGATTTTAGCAATGAAGTCATATTCGTCGCTGAAATCGATTTCATCAACAACTTTATAAAGTGAAGATGCCGAGCAAATGTCGTTCTTTTCAAGTCGGTTAAAAATCTGGTCGATTGTATAGCCTTCAGGAATAGTAACACTTACAATCTTGCCACGCTGAACACTTGTTTTAAATCGTGTCAGCATCTTTTCAACACCCATATCTTCGGTGAAATAATAGATACCGGGCAGATAGTTTTCGTCAGTATATCCCATAACCTTAACAAAAAGATTACAGAACATTGTGTTTTTAATGAGCCCTGCTTTATCAAGCACACGAAGAGCTGTGAAAGTATCAGCGTCGTTTGGAAGCGTAACTTCAACAATTTTTTCGTCATCACGGTTGATTGCGAGAACATCATTAACACAGCTTAAAATCATAGCAGAGCCGATAATTGCCACAAGCACACAACAACCCATAACGATGAATGCCTTTTTGTTATTCTGGAAAGCATCAATCAAGTTAACAATCAGTTTATTGAAAGAGAATTTGCCCTTTTTCTTCTTTGGCTGTTGCTCTTTTGGAGATGTTGAGTCACTATAAACCTTTTTTTGTGCAGAAGTCTTAATGGAATTGAGTCTATCGTTGAAATTTGGCTTTTTGCCGTCATTTCTCTTCTGGATAACAGGCTGAGAAGCAGGTCTTTTTGTCTGCTTTGTGAATTCCATAGTATTGGATTTCTTTGCTTCTCTTTCTCTGCTCTCTTCTTCAAAAGATTTAATGAACCCAAAATCGTTTGATTTTTCACTGATAGTATTCTTCTTTGAAATATCAATATTGAATTCAGGTTTTTTTTGTGGTTCAACCTTCTTTTGTGGTACAGTAGGTTTAGAGATTCTCTTTTGTGGCTCAACCTTTGGTGTAGTTTTATTGCCGAGAGCATCTCCTGCATATTCATTTAAAAGGTCGTCATAAGAGTTGTCGGAAAATCCGTCTGAAAATTTATTCATTGGATAACCTCCTTATCTGTAACAATAATGTTAATCTGCATATCATATTTATCGGTTGGAATTTCATCTTCTAATAAAACATCATAACAAGGTGAAACACTTACACCGTTAAAGTCTTTTAAAAATCTGTCATAATAGCCCTTGCCATAACCGATACGGTTTTTCTGTCTGTCAGCAGAAAGGCAGGGGACAATCACCAAATCATTATCCTGTGGAACATATTTTTTGCAAGCTTCTTTCGGCTCAAGAATACCAAAATTGCCGAAAGCCAAATCGCCAACACTATCCACTTTAAAAAAACTCATATTGCCGTCTTTATCAATGCAACGGGGATAAAAAACACGCTTGTAAGACTCTCTGCAACGCTCAATGATATATCTTGTATCAAACTCATCTTCAGTTGATGAAAAAACCAATACTTGCTCTGAATTTTTGAAATAATCACTATTACAGATTGTTTCACTTATAATCTTATCCCATTTTGCTTTTTCAGTTTTATCAAGACTTTTTCGCTTTTCTGAAAGTCTTTTTCTTAAAATCTTTTTATCCATTATAAATCTGTAATGATGCACGGATTTTCTGTGCATTTTCTTTTGATGTGAGTACTTCTGCTATCTGTAAACCAAATTCAATAGCACTACCCATTCCGCGAGCAGTGATAATGTTGCCATCTTTTACAACATAATCTTTTGAATTTTCAGCACCGAAAAGCTCATCTTCGAAACCTGGGAAACAAGTTGCATTCTTGCCGTTTAAAAGTCCCTTGTGACCGAGAATTGATGGTGCGGCACAAATAGCACAAACTAATCTCTCGTTTTTGATTGCCCAGTCAATAGCCTCTTGCACAGCTTCACTTTTTTCAAGATTTAATGTGCCAGGCATTCCGCCGGGGAGCACAATAGCCTCAACTTTTTCGTCAAGTATTAAATTCTTTTCAGAAATATCACAAGCAACAGGAATCTGATGTGAGCCGATTACAAAATCTTCACCCACGCCAACGGTTAAAACATCTAATTCTGCTCTGCGCAAAACATCAACTACTGCTAATGCTTCAATTTCTTCAAATCCAGGTGCTAAAAATACATAAATCATATATGTCACTCCAACGTGATGCCAACATAGCAACACAAATTCTTAATATCTTTATTTTCTGTTCTAATCATAGCAGGGGACTCATCTTCACCAAAGTTGATGTTGCCCTGAATAATTGTATCAACTTTTTTATATTCTTCTGGAATGCTCTCAAAGTTGCAACGTGCATTTCTAATAATCACATTATCATCATCAAAAATCAAACCGAAGCTTTCGACCTTGCCACCATAGTGAATACAAGAGTTTTTCCAATATTCAACTATTTCTTCGCTGAACTTAAATTCACAGTCAAAATCTAATTTTTCTTTGATTTCTGGTGTAGTGCCGTCAAAGGTGTGGCGTCGTCTTAAACCGAAGTCTTTAAACCCACATTTTTTATAATAGTCAAAAAGACTTTTCTCTGCAGGGACTAAAAACAAAAAGTCAAAGCCATTCTCACAACAGAAATCATAAGAATAATCAAGCAGAGTTTTCATATAACCCTTGCCACGATGACTGTAATTTGTCATTGCACAATAAACGCATTTGCCTTTATAGTTACCAATGGCACAATCAAGAAGAAATAAAGCAGATGCAATTTCACCGTCAACACGGATAACGGGCGTAATTGTGTCACCAAAAATATTCTCAAAAAAATATTCAGTTATTTCACTATCTTCAAGAAAAACACTTTGCCATAAATCTTCTAATGCTTTTCTGTCAGAATAACCTGCAAAATCAATCATAATTAACCCTTATAAACTGCTGAATATTTAATAACTAAACGATGTGGATGATAAGAAAGCTTTGCTCGTCTTAACCCCTCACTACCTGTATCGTCTTCACGATTTATATATTCATATCTGTCACGAAGTTGACGGGCAAATTCACGGTTAATCATCTGATAAGCACCACGAATATTACCATAAGCCTTTTCAACGTGAGTACAGAAAGTGTTATCGTTGAGTTTCTCTCCGAATGTGAAAGCGACAATCTCATTTTCAATTGTGAGAATTCCACCTTCAAAACCTAAGTTGAAAAAGTTAGAAAGAGCCTTTTTGATGGCTAAATGCTCGTCACCGATTTCTTCGGGGTTTTTCTCACGGTTAAGTCTTTCCCAATGCTCATTCAAAAGTTCACATTTGTGAATGTTCTCTTTTGTAATGGGCTCATATTTCCAGTCAAAGGTCTTTTCAAAATAAGAGATATGATTTCTCTTGCTTGCAAGTTTTCTGCCTACAAGAGTTGCCAGACTCTCACTTGTGTAAAGATAGTCGAAATAATCACGCTCTTCTGTGATTTCAAACTGTTTAGGGAAGAGAAATTGTAATTCGTCACGGTCTTTTTCTGTCATTCCAAAGAATTCAAGATTAACACCAAGACCTTTTGAGAATTCTATAAGTCTTTCAATAGTGGCTTTTTTGTCCCCGTCACCGATTGGATAACAGAAAACAGGTTTATCCGTAAAATCGGCAGAAATAAAAATGCCATTATCGTTAAATATTTTGTTTTCATAAATATCTGACCACATAAAAATATTGCCAAAACAATATTCGCAACAGTCAGTCTGACCAAAGTTGAATGCCTTAAGCACCCATTCGCGGTCGAGAAGTGTGGGGGAGTGAAACTCCATTATAAAATCTCCTTAACTATGTTGAAGATAGTGTCGCCAATTTCTTCAATTGATAAAGGCTCGTTGCCATCAAAACATTTAACAACATTCCAGCCGAAACGGTCAGCGGCATAGAGAGCTGCTTCACGGCAAGCTTTAAGATAACCAACGTTTGCCTCGTGAACATCCTTCTTTGCTTCTTCACCCTCATAGCGTTTTGACATAAGGCGTTGTGAAATGTCAACATCCATATCAAGATAGATAACTGCGTCAGGTGATGGAATTTCCATCATTTCATATTCTGTGTGGAATAACCAGTCAAGATATTTATCCCAATCTTCTTTTGGGAGTTTAACTGTCTGGTGAACAGCATTTGATGTTGTGTAACGGTCTGCAAGAATGAGCGTGCCGTTGTTATAATCATCACCCCAGAATTTCTTGAAACTTGCATATCTGTCAACTGCATAGAAAAGTGACGCAGAATAAATATTAACATCCTGTGGGTTGTTGCCGAACTCACCACCGAGATACATTTTAACAAGTGTGCTTGATGGGTTCTCATAATCAGGCAATTTAATTTGTCTGAGTTTAATATTATTGTCAATAAGTTTCTGTTTTAAAAGCTCAACCTGAGTTGATTTTCCACTACCGTCGAGACCTTCAATAACAATCATTTTTCTGTTCATAGCACAGTTTTCCACCTTACATAATTATACAGATAACATTATAACAAATAATTTTTGATAATACAATAATAAATGCAAATAAAAATGCATTTCACAAATATAGTTTTTGAGTTCTTGCGTTCTTGCGTTTTGAGTTTTTTTGTGATACAATGAAAAACAGAGAACAAATAAGAAATTCGGGGGATTGAAAATGAGCTACGATTATAACAAAAGCACAGCATTGATTATTGGTATGACCGATACTGACGAAAAGGTTACTGCTGCGGCAGGTCGTGTTTCAACTCAAGAGGGTACAGCACTCTCTATTTGGGATAAATCTCAGGATAAAGAGAAAAACGCAAACCTTATCGGCAAGGTTACTGCATCAGGACACACAAGCACAGTTGAGCACACATATTTTCAACTTGCATTCCAGAATGTAACTGCTGTTGTTGAACAGTTCATTATTGAATTCAGACTTGCATCATATACAGTTAAGTCAAGACGATATGTTAATTTCAGTGACGCAGGTTTCTATGTGCCTGAATTTGATAACGAAGAAATCACAAAGAGTTATAAAGAGCATATGAGCAAAATGTTCGCTCTCTATGATGAACTCTGCGAAAATGGTGTTCTTCGTGAAGATGCTCGTTTTGTGCTTCCATATTGTCTTTATAGTAACTTCTTCTGTTCAGTAAACGGCAGAGAATTCTTGCATATGCTTGACGCTATGATTTATGGTAGAGGTGCAAAATATCCTGAAATCAAAGCATTGGGACTTGAACTTTTAGAACAGGCAAAAATTAAAGCACCTGGAATTATGTCAAGCTTCAAAGAAAAAGAAATTAAAGAAGACGGTCCTGATTTGTCTTTTGTGAATGTGGTGCCAGAACATACAAAAGCACCTGTTGAACTTTTGGGTGCAACACCAAATGCTGCAAAGCTTATTGCAAGAAATGCATTGATTTTTGATAAGAATTGCTCAACAGCACAAGCAGAAAAAATCATCAAAGATGACGAAATCACAGAAAAAATCGTTGAAGCAGTTGCAAAATGTAAAAGACCAAGAGCGCTTGAATGTGCAAATTATACTTTCCGTTTCAACAATGTTTCACTTTCTTGTATAACTCACTTTGCTCGTCACAGAATTCAGTCAATCGAAATCCCTGAACTCATTAAAACTGACAGATTAAGTTATATTATCCCACCTGTACTCAAAGATAAGCCTGAGCTTTTAGAAAAATATAAACAAGCATTCATTGATACAGATAAAGAGTATAAACGCCTTAAAGAGATGGGTGTGCCTGAAGAATTGTTGGTATATTATCAACTTTCAGGTAATACACTTGATATTGTAACAACAATGAATGCAAGACAACTTATGCTCTTTATGAGACTTCGTTCTTGCACTCGTGCTCAGTGGGAAATTCAGGAATATGCCGTTGAAGCACTTAAAATTCTTCGCAAAGCAGAGCCAAAAGTATTTAAATTCTATGGCCCAAGCTGTTTTGTTAGCGCTTGCCCTGAAGGCAGAATGACTTGTGGCAGAGCAGGAGAAATCAAGGAGCGTTTCAAGGCTTTATAATTAAAAGATTAATATGAAAAACGGTAGAAAAAACAACAGAAAAACCTTTATTTTTCCGATAATTGCGCTATTTTCATTGACACTTTGTTCTGTGTTGGCACTCTTGTTGGTCGGTGGAGAAGAAACTGTATATAAACTTAGTCAGTTAAACTTTGTACCCGACGAAAAAACAGTTTGCATTGACCCAGGTCATGGTGGTGATGACCCGGGCGCATTAGGAAAAAATAGAAAAGAAAAAGACGATAATCTTCGTCTTTCTCTTCTCGTGCGAGATATACTCACAGACAGGGGATATACTGTTGTAATGACCCGTGAAAACGACAGTGCTCTCTCTTTGTCTGAACGATGCAAAATCGCAAACAAAGCGAGAGCTTCTCTTTTTGTTGCTATTCATAGAAATAGTAGCACAGGCAATGGCAAGGGTATGGAGTTGTGGGTTCATTCAAGTCGCCCCACAGATGATACATTACTTGCTGAAAATATAATGGAAAATTTGAAAATTGTGGGATTTTCAGCAGATAGGGGAATAAATTTCGGCTATCGTGAAGGTGAGAATATGAATTATCATGTCAACCGAAATACTAAAATGCCATCTTGCCTTTTAGAAGTTGGCTTTATCACAAGTGATGAAGACAATAAAGATTTTGACGAGAAACTTAATGACTATGCAAAAGCCATAGCAGATGGAATTGAACAGACTCTTCTCGAGATGAATGGTGATTAAACTCAAAAACTCAAAACGCAAGAACGCAAAAATAAACCCCATTCTCAGTAGAGAGTGGGCTTGTTTTGTATTATAAGAGTTAGATAAATTAGGAGTTTGTCGGGTAGCCTCCCTTGTTAAAGGGAGGGGGACCGCGACAGCGGTGGAGGGATTCATTATGCAACAACAAGAATCCCCTCGCCACTTCGTGGCCCTCTCCCCTTTGACAAGGGGCGCTTTGTGTTTTCCGCTGTCAGTTTCAATCTCCCCGACAAATTCAAATTTGTGTACTTTTATTTTTGAAAAAATGGAGAATACCTTTTTCTATTGATTTTTCAAATGCATAAATGTATAATTATTTTATATGCGAAAATTAAGGAGAAGAGAATTATGTTACCTCCAATTATTGAATTTTTAAAAGATAAAAAAGTGCTTATTCTGGGCTTTGGCAGAGAGGGTAAAAGCACATACAATTATATAAGGAAATATTTGCCTGAAAAAATACTCGGCATCGGTGACGGCAGAGAGCAAAAAATTGATGACAATAATGTGGAATATTTCTGCGGTGAAGACTATCTTTCTCACATCGACAAATTTGATGTGGTTATGAAAAGTCCTGGCATCTCATTTGTGAATGTAGATGTTCCAGAAAATACTTATGTAACTTGTCAGACAGATTTGTTCTTGAGATTTGCACCATGTAAGAAAATTGGTGTAACGGGCTCAAAGGGAAAAACAACAACATCAACTCTCACATATAAAATGCTTTGTGCAGGCGGAGTTGATTGCGAATTGATGGGTAATATGGGACTCCCCGTGCTTGACTATATTGAAGAAATGACTGCTGACAAAATCGCAGTTATCGAAATGTCATCACATCAGCTTGAATTTACAAGAAACTCACCTGACATTTCAATTTTAACAAACATTTATGAAGAACACCTTGAACATTATAAAGGCGGAATGACGGGCTATGTGAATGCGAAACTCAATATCGTCCGTCATCAAAATGAAAATAATACTTTTATTTATAATGGTACACAGGGCGTTGAGCCATATCTTGATTTGAACACGGTTAAATCAAATGCTATTGCCATAAAAAAAGATGATGAATTGCCATTCGAAATTGATAATATCCATTTAGCGGGTGAGCATAATCGTCATGATGTGCTTTATGCCTTTACTGCTGCTTCAAAATTCGGTGTAACATCAGAAGATGCTAAAAAAGCTATTGACGATTTTGAAGGTATCGAGCACAGAATGGAAAATGTCGGCACATATAAAGGTGTCACTTTCTATAATGACTGTATAGCTACAATTCCACACGCTGTAATGTGTGCAGTGAATGCAATTAAAGCAAATACACTTATAATCGGTGGCAAGGATAGGGGAATTGATTATACTGACTTTGCAGTTGACCTTGAAAATAGTGATTTGAATGTAATTATCGGCACAAAAACCACGGGACACAAAATTATTGATATGATGTTCCAGAATGGCACAAAGAAAAAACTTATCAAAGCAGAAAACCTTGAAGAAGCAGTAAAATCGGCTTACGAGAATACAAAAGGAATATGTATTTTATCCCCAGCCGCTTCAAGTTATAATGAATATAAGAACTTTGAAGAAAAGGGAAGACATTATAAAGAACTTATTAAAAAATACGGTGAATAATATGGATTTGACAGAAAGACCAATAAATCAGGAATATAAATTCAGGGGTAAAATCGTTAATATGCGTGTTGACGATGCACTTTTGCCAAACGGTACAGTTGCAAAGCGTGAAATTGTTGAGCATAATGGTGGCGTGTGCGTAGCACCACTTGATAAAGATTATAATTTGTATTTTGTAAAGCAATTTCGTTATCCTTATATGGAAGTTGTCACAGAATTACCTGCAGGCAAACTGGAAAAGGGTGAAGACCCATTTGAAGCGGGCAAAAGAGAATTAAAAGAAGAAACGGGTGCTGTTGCAAATAAATATATTAGTTTAGGCAAGCTTTACCCAACGCCCGGTTATTGTGGTGAGATTATTCATATGTATCTTGCAACAGAATTGGAATTCGGTGAGCAGAGTCCTGACGAAGACGAGTTCTTAGAGGTTTATAAGATTTCTCTTGAAGAAGCAGTCAAGATGGTAATGAATGGTGAATTACCTGACAGCAAAACTCAGACAATAGTTTTAAAAATCAATCAACTTAAAAACGAGGGTAAAATATGAAACTTGTACTCGCATCGAAATCTCCAAGAAGAAGTGAAATATTAAAAAATGCAGGGTTTGATTTTATAATTCGCACAGCAGATGCTGACGAAACTATTGCAGAAGGCACAAATCCTGAAGATGCAGTTGTGATGTTGGCAGCACGAAAAGCAATGGCTGTCGAGAGAAACAAAGAAGAAATAGTGCTGGGCGCTGATACTATTGTCGTTCTAGACGATAAAATCCTTGGCAAGCCAAAAGACCGTGAAGATGCTTTTAATATGTTAAGAAGTCTTTCAGGCCGAGTTCACTCTGTTTTTACAGGAGTTTGTGCCATAAGTGATAAATGTTCAATGACCTTTGCAGAAGAAACAAAAGTTGAGTTTTATCCATTAACTGACGAAGAAATAAATGATTATATCGACTCGAACGATTGCTATGACAAAGCGGGTGCTTATGGCATTCAAGGTCTTGCATCAAAGTTCATTAGGGGCATAAATGGTGACTATTTTAATGTGGTTGGATTGCCAATAAGTTCGGTTTATAAAAAGATTTTAAAAAATCAATAAAATTTTGATTGACATTTTGCGAAATTTGTTGTAAATTTAGTATGTATATGAATACATATCATTGAAAGGGGAACCTCAAAATGGCAAAAAAGGTTAGAACACCCGAAGAAGTACAGGCTAGATTAGAAAAGAAAGCCGCTAAAAGAAAACTCTTCTTTGGAACATTTACAAAAGCATTAGCATTCTTCCTTGCAATCGCAATGGTTTATTCACTTGCTATTATTGCTTTTACACCAGCAACAGTTGCACCAACAGGTGGCACAGTTCAGTCTGGTAACACATCAAATGGCTTTGATGATTATGATGATGGCTCATCAAACTCAGGCTCAACAGACGCAGGCACAAATGATGCTGGCAATGCAGGTAATGCAGGCGGCAATGCAGGTAATGCAGGCGGTAGTGCAGCAAACAACAGCAAAAACGCAGAATATGTTAAGCTTTTGAATGATGCAACAGCAAAAGCAGCAAGTATGGGATACAACTGGGAAAGAATGGCAGCATTCGAAAATCCAGAAAACCCACTTCAGGTATTAGACAAAGATGGTAAAGATGCAAGTGATTCACTTAACTCAATCATTGCTTTGGTTGATGAAAATGCAACAATTTCAGGCGTTGTAGGTGGCTTCCTTGATATTCCACAGGACGGCAAGCCATACACAGCAAAAGTTTCAAAAGGCCAGACAAAAGATGTTGAAGGCATGAGAGGTAAAGAAGATAAATTCTTACTTAAAGGCACAGCACTTACAGCAGCTGACCTTGCAGGTGATGTAGCAGTAAATGGAAGCACTTATACATTTAAACTTGTAAACTGCAAGAACCCACAGAAAGATAGCAAGAACGCAATCCACCATGTAACAAATGACTTTATCACTATTGGTGAAGTTAGAGATGGCGTAGCAGGTGCATTGGGTAGCTTTAGCTCAAGACTTAAGATTAACGATTCAACAGTAAATTACGATAGCATTGTTGTAGTTGCTGTAATTGAAAACGGCGCACTTAAATCAATGAAAGTTGATTACAGAATGGATGTAACTGAATTGAATCTTGTAGCTGACTTGGTTATCACAAAGATTCCTATGACAGGTAAAGGTGCAGGCAAAATTTCAATGACTTACAATAATTTTGCATAATATTTAAGTGATTTTACTTATCCAATCCCGAAAGGAACTATGGTTCTTTTCGGGATTTTTTTGTCTAAATTTCTTGTCAGAAAATTAACAAAAGTCAATGTTGAAAAGATATGTCAAAATACACAAAATATAGTGCTCAATTTGTACGAGAAAAAGGCAAAAATAGGGTTGATTTTAACGCTTTTTGGTAGTAAAATAATTGTGTATAAATATACACAATAGGGAGTAGTCTACTCTTTTTTAGGATTGGTGGTTTTTTAGGCTAATCCACAACATATTGTGTTTAACTTAATTCGGGAGGCGTTTTCCGTATGAATATGAATATGGATATCAAAGATTTAATCGCAAAACTTAAATCAGGAAGTGGCAAAAACACCAATAAATCAGGTGGAAGCAGTTTTACAGCATTTTTTGATAAAAATCCAAAAATGAAAGTCATTATTCCCGCAGTATTAATTGCAATTTCAGTGCTTGTTGCACTTGTAATTATTATATCAACAAAATCACCTGACATTGACACAACTCCTGTTGGTGGTGGCGAAGCACAGAATGTTGATGTTCTTCCACAAGATGTCAGAGATTTAGAAGACATCGAAATCGAAGGCGATAATGTATTCGACGAAGTTGATGTTGCAAATGCAAAAATCACAGCAATCATCAAAAACTCTGATGGTTACTATACAGCAGTTATGGAAACAAAAACAAATTCATATTCAACTCTCAATGTTGGTGATTACATAAATGGTTCATCATGGATGGTTGAAGATATTACGGACGATGGCGTGTTAATCGCTCTCGGCGAAAAGAAAGTTGAAATCAAATACGGTAAATAAATCGTGTTTAAATAAATTTTGCAATCATTTTATTAACATAAAAGTTTTTTAGGGGGAACTAAAAATGAAAGGTTCTAAGAAGTTCGGCAAATCAATTCTTGTAGTTGTTTTGTCACTGATTCTCATTATCAGTGCGGTGGCTCCACTCGCTGTTATGGGTTCAGAAAATTATGGTGGCGGTTCAAACGGAACAGGCCTTGGTCAATATCGTTACTACTCAGTTAAGAGTGGTGATACAATGGCATCAATTGCCCAGAAAAACGGTATCACAATCAGCGATGTTATGACTTACAACAATCTTGACAGTGATGATACTCTCTACAGAGGTCAGGTGCTCAAACTCCCAATCACATCAGCTAACGCACCATCAAGCATTGTTTCATCAAAGATTACAATCAAAGCAAAAGATGCAAGTGTTAAAGACGTTGTTTCAGCAATCGCTTATAACGCAGGTTACACAGTAATCTTCAAGGGCAATGATTCAAAAATCAGCGTTGAATTCGAAGATATGTCTCCAATGAAAGCTCTTGACTATGTTACAAGATTTGCAGGTCTTTCATATCTCAAAGACGGAAATACACTTTTAATCTCAACTCCTGAAGACCTTAATTCAACATTTGTTGACAGCCTTGTACTTACAAAGTTTACACTCAAATATATAACTCACAATGAACTTACAGGTCAAGCAAGCGCTCTTGGACTTTCAAGCATGAAAATAGTTTCTCAGTCAAATAATCAAAGAGAAATTTGGATTAGTGCATATCCAAAAGAAATGGCAAAACTTAAAGAGCTTGTTGAAATTCTCGACGCAAGCGAGAATATAAGCGTAGGCAGCAACAGCATTGCGGCTGCATTTACCCCTATCAAACTTGACTATATCACAGCTTCTGAATTCTCAAGCCTTCTTGGAAGCCTTGGTCTTCACACAGGTATCACAATGTCTTCATATCCAATGACATTGTTCGTATATGTAAGTGGTGTTCAACTTTCAGACATTATGACAATCAAAAAGGTTGTTGATACAAAAGAAGCACTTGACAACATTCTTGGCGATGGTGGCACAACAACTCCTGGTGGTTCAACAGGCGACAACACAACACCAAATCCAGACGATTCAACAAACACAAATCCAGATGATAGCACAAATACAAACCCTGATAACAATACAAACACAAATCCTGACGACTCAACAACAGAAGAACCAATTGAAGAGCCAACAGTATTTGAGAGAATTGACCTTGTTAATATCACAAGAAGTGATGCAGAGGCTCTTATCGCTAAATCAGGTGAACAAGTTTCAACTTACGGTCATGAAAGAATGACAAAATCTCTCTGGCTCTTCGGTACACAAAGTGCAATCGACGCAGTTAAATCATTCATTGCAGCTGTTGACGAAAATGTTGCTTCTGCAGCAGATACAGTTCATACATACACAGCTCAGAACTGCACGGTTGACGAACTTATGAAACGTCTCCAGGGTGTAACTTATGAAAATGTTTCATTCTATCAATATGACCATTCAGATATCACAAACAACATTATCGTTTATTGTGATGATGCAACATGGAATAATGAAATCTTGCCATTGCTCCAGAAACTTGATTCAGTAGATGGCGACAACGTTAAAACATGGATTCCAATAGCATCAGCAGATGGCAATGCAACAGCAATGTTAACCGAAAAGGTTAATACATTAAAAGGCCTTTATCCAGACGCATTTAGTGGTGTTGAAATTAGATACATCTTTATGGATGGTAAAACTGTTGTATATGCAAACGCAACATCAGCTGAAGCAACAAGAATTAAGAATATCATATCAGCATTTGATAATGCATAATTAAAGTAATCTGGGGTGCGAAACTCGCACCCCTATACCCGCCTATAAAAGCTTTTTATATTTTGAAGAAAAGAGATGAAAATTCATGCAATTTTCCGGTAAACCAAGTAATTATCCGGTTACATTAGAAGACCTTCTCAGACTTACTGTTGAGAAAAAAGGCTCTGACCTTCATATTGTCAGTGGTATTCCACCTTGTATCCGTATAAATGGTGACTTGGTAAGACAAGAAGAATTACCAAGAATGTTTCCAGAAGATGTTGAAGCTCTTCTTCTTCAGGTTATTTCAGATGACCAAAAACGAGAATTAGAAGTTGAATGGGAGCTTGACCTTGCAGTTTCAGTTCCAGGCTGTGCTCGTTTCCGTGGCAATGTTATTGTTCAAAGAAACTCAATTGCAGCAGTTTTTAGAGCAATCCCATTCAATATTCCAGAACTTGATAAATTGGGACTTCCGGCAGATGTTAAGAGACTTTGTAACCTTCCTCGTGGTCTTGTGCTTGTTACAGGACCTACCGGTAGCGGTAAATCAACAACTCTTGCAGCGATGCTCAACTACATAAACGAGCGTTACGAAACGAACATCGTAACAGTTGAAGACCCGATAGAATTCTTGCACACACACAAGAAATCAACAATCAGACAAAGAGAAATCGGAACAGATACAAAGAGTTTTGCAAACGCTTTGCGTACAGTTCTTCGTCACGACCCTGACACGATTATGATTGGTGAAATGCGTGACCCTGAAAGTATTCAAATAGCAGTTACAGCAGCGGAAACAGGACACTTGGTTTTCTCAACACTCCACACTCAGACTGCTCCGCTTACAATTTCGAGAATTATTGACTCTTTCCCATCTGAACAAAAGGCTCAAATCCGTTCACAGCTGGCAAACTCATTGAAAGCAGTTATTTCTCAACAACTTATTCCGACAATTAACGGTAAGGGCAGAGTTGCCGCCGTTGAATATATGGTTGATACTCCAGCGATTAAAAACCTTATTCGTGAAGAGAAAGAACATCAACTTTACGCTACAATGCAAACTGGTCAGATGCAAGGTATGCAGACTATGGACCAGGCATTGCTTAATCTTCTTAAACAGCAGAAAATCTCAAAAGATTCAGTAGTTGAATTCTGCGTTGACCAGAAAGAAGTTCTAAGACTTATGGCCACAATGGGCTATTAATCACCTTATTTTAAAGGGGGAAATCTCTTGGCAGCATTTACTTATGACGGTTTAAACCGACAAGGTCAAAATGTTCACGGCGAAGTTATTGCTGATAACTCGTCACAAGCTATAAATAAACTCCGTGAAGCAGGCATTATTGTTACGGAGATGAAAGAAAAAGCTAACAATGCTAATAAAATGTCATCAAAATCAGGTGGCAAGGTTACAACGGAAGACGTTGCGGTTTTCTGCCGACAGTTAGCGGTTATGCTTTCAGCGGGTGTTCCGGTTACGAGAGCACTTACAACTCTTGCAAAACAGACTGAAAATGGCAAGTTTGCAAATGCTATTGATACTGTCGCAAAAAATGTTGAAGGTGGTATGCCTCTTTCAGATGCATTTAAAGAATATCCCAAGATTTTCTCACCATTGTTCATCGCTATGATTGCAGCAGGTGAAACTGGTGGTATTATGGAGCAATCTCTTGTCAGCCTTGCTGACCAGATGCAGAAAGAAAAAAATCTTCAAAAGAATATTAAATCAGCATTCTCATATCCACGAAGCGTTGGTATTATGGCGATTGTAATTTTGATTGCTATGCTTTATTTCATGGTTCCAACATTCAAAAATATGATGACAGAAGGAATGGAACTTAACGCACTTTCTCAATTCATTTTCGATGCATCAGATAGTTTGATAGAAAATACTGGAACATGGTTTTTGGTTGCAGTTGCAATAGTTGGTGGCATTATTTTGATAATTAAAAGCCCACCAGCACATATTCTTTGGGAGAATACAAAACTTACAATGCCAATGTTTGGCTCGTTCTTGACAAAGATGGTTGTTGCTCGTTTCTGCAGAACCTTTGCAACACTTCTTGCAGGTGGTGTTACAGCGGTTGAAGCAATGAAGAGTGCGGGACCTACAGCAGGTAGTGATAAATTGGCAAAAGCAGTAAAAGATGCGATTGAAGACATTGAAGAAGGCTCACCAATTTCTAGTGCACTTGAAAAAAGTGGATTGTTTCCACCAATGGTTACAGGTATGGTGGCTATCGGTGAAGAATCTGGTGCGTTGCCAGAACTTCTTGATAAGGTTGCAGAGTTCTTTGAAGAAGACGTTGAAAATACATCACGAAATCTTCGAGCTATGATTGAACCAATTGCCCTTGTTTTTGTCGGCGTTGTTGTTGGTGGTATGCTTATTGCTCTTTATGTTCCAATGCTCACAGCATCAACATCAATGGGTGCATAAACAGTTATCCGTATATATAGGAGAATGATACTATGGCTAAGATAAAAAGCATTATTGGTTGCGAAATAACAACCAATGAAATTAGAGCCGTTGAGCTCACAAAGGAAAACGGCGTTTATAAAGTTCTTGCAATGGGGTATATGCCTTTGGAAGAAGGAATTGTAGAAGAAGGATTTATAAGAGATGCTGACCGTTTTAATACAGCTGTTACTCAATTAATTGCATCTGGTAATTTCCAGACGACAGACATTGCGATTGCTGTTAATAATGAGAATGTCCTTATGAGATTCGCATCTTTCCCTAAGGTAGATAGCGACAAACTTCGCAATATGGTTCTTTTACAGGCACAGGAGTTTATTCCTATTCCAATTCAGGAAATGGAAGTGGACTATGTTGTTGCCGGTGAAACAAAAGACGATGATGATGTTCCACAGACAAATGTTATGCTTATAGCAGCTAGAAGACAGATGCTTGAGGGTTATATTAACATTTTTACAGCATCAAAACTTCAGATTCAAGATATTGACTCATCACTTCTTGCTTATTGCCGTGGTATCAATGAAATCTGTAATGGAGCTAAATACGGTATCGTTAACCTTACAGATGATGTGTTGAGTTACATTGTTGTTCATGGTAATGAGATTTCAATGGTTCGTTCAATTACAATTCCTGAAAAAATGCAGAAAGCAGTTTCTGAGATTTTCAAAAATTCACGGGATGAGTCTTATAGTGAAGAAGATTTAGAATCAGTTATTTCATTCCTTATGCAAGAGACATCTTCAACTATCAGTTATTATTCAATGCAGAATAATATACCGATGGATAAAATTTATTTTATTGTAAACTCTACAGCAGCTCCAAAAATTTTGGCTAGTTTACAGGAAAACATTTATGTTCCAATGGAAGTTCCAGAGTTCTATCCATCACTTCAGTCAATGAGTGTTACACCTTTGGGTGAGTATGCAAGTTGTATTGGAGTTGCAATGTCAGGTTTGGAGGGATAAGTTTTGTTTAAGGTTAGTTTGTTGCCTGCAAGTTACCGAAAGTTACTTGACGGTAAAAAGAAAAAGGATTTAATTCTTAAAATTGCTTTAATTGCTTTGTTTTGCATGTTACTTATTTATGCAGGAATTTTTGTGAGAACATTAATTCTTAAAGGGCATTTAAAAGATATCAACAAACAAAATTCTGTAATTACAGCTGAAATTAATGAGTTGCAACAGTACAAAGTTATATATGATGACCTTGTTCTTTCTCAAAGTAGACTGGATACAATTAAAGCGAAAAATCCAAGTGCGTTAAAGTTTATGACTATGATTCAGTCAAATCGTCCGGAATATGTAAAGATTAAGGCTATTTCGTTAAGTGATTGGCAGAATAATCCAGTTTGTGTTATTGAAGGTGAGCTTTCAGCTGCACAAAAAATTCGAGATGCTGTTGACCATCTTCGTGCTTATGAAGAATTCTTGAAAACGGATGAAAATTTTAAAGATATCGTAACAGAAGTAAAAGTTTTAAATGATATGCCAACCATAAATAACACAGGCGTTGATGAAACATATTCATTTAGAATATTTATCTCTCTTGGTGGTGCAATTCAAATGGATGCATCTGGCAATTTGGTTACTACAACAACCACAACTACTACCACCACAACTACTACAACCACTACAGCTCCAGCGACACAGTCAACTGAGTCAACTACTGCAGAATAAGAGGAGGATTGAAAAATGAATACAAATATAAATCTTTCTCAAATTAAAGAAAAAATTAATGGAAATGTTATAATAACTATTGTTTTGATATTATTGGCTTTTGTTCTTGGATATACATGTTGGTATACATTTGAAGAAGGCGAGTCGTTAAAGGAGAGCATTTACGACAAAGTTGAGCAATATGAAAACAACAGAACTTTGTTAAAAAATCTGAAAAATCTTCAAGCTAACTCAGATTATTATGCAGCACAAAAAGAAAAGTATGATGAAGTTATTGCTGATGCTGATACATACAACACAGTTGATTATTATGTTGAACTTACAGAACTTTGCGAAAAATATGAGTTAACTATTAAAGAAATCACAATTGGCGAATTAGTTTCAACGGGAAACGTTAAATCTGCAACTTCAACTCTTGCAGTTGTAGGTGATGAAATTAATGTTAAACAAATGGCTGAATTTATTGTTTCACAACAAGAAATTGCAAGAATTGACACAATTGCAATGGCTGAACAAGAAGACGGAAGCGTTGTTGCATCACTTGTAATTGTTAACTTCACAAAATAATTAGCACAAAATCCAAAAAGAAAGATAGGTTTTTTTATGGGTGATATTATAATCCCCGGCAGTATTTGTGCAAGACTTATAGATGCCGGTATAATAAATGAAAACCAACTTAAAGAGGCTCTTGAAATTCAAAAAACCAGCAAGCAACTTATCGGTACAATTCTCACTCAATTAGGATATTGTACAGAAGAAGATATTGCAAAAACACTTGCAAAGAAAACTGGTTATAAGTTTGTTTCAATTGACGAAGTTGGCGTGAATATTGCAGTAGCAAACCTTGTTACTCCTGAGTTTGCGCTTAGAAATAATGCTCTTCCTCTTTATGAAGAAGAAGGCGTTGTATATGTTGCAATGCAGAATCCTAATGACATTCTTTTGGTTGATAACCTGAGAATGATTACAGGATATGAAATTTGTCCTGTTGTTGCAGCAGATATGGAACTTGCTGTTGCTATTGAAAATTTTGCAAATATGAACAGCGGTGTCGAAGATTATGACGAAGAAGCAGAAGATGTTGCTGAATCTGAACAACTCGACATTGACGATAAACCAACTGTTCAGCTTGTTAACCAGATTATTAATAACGCTATTAAATCAGGCGCATCTGATATTCATATTGAAGCACTTGAAAAATATATGAGAGTCCGCTTCAGAATTGACGGCGTTTTGCAAGAAATTATGCAGAACCCAATCAAAATGTATGCAGGCGTTATTTCAAGAATTAAGGTTATCGGTGGTATGGATATCGCTGAACGCCGTATTCCTCAAGACGGTCGTGCTACGGTTAAGTTTGAAGATAAAACAATGGACGTTCGTATTGCGTCAATGCCAACAGTTTATGGTGAAAAAGTCGTAATGCGTCTTTTGGAAAGAAATAGTACTAAAGAAATTAGCATTAAAGATATTAAATTCAGTCCTCGTCAATTTGATAGATTTAACCACGCAATTCGTTTGCCATATGGTTTTGTTCTTGTTACAGGACCTACTGGTAGTGGTAAATCAACAACTCTTTATGCAACTTTGGCAGAAATCAGCACAATTGAAAAGAATGTTATCACACTTGAAGACCCTGTAGAACGCCGAATGGCTGGTATCAACCAGGTACAGATGAATAATCGTGCTGGTATGACGTTCGCAGCAGCTCTTCGTTCAGTTCTCCGTTCGGACCCTGATATTGTCATGGTCGGTGAAATTCGTGATAGCGAGACTGCTAAAATTGCCGTTGAAGCTGCTCTTACGGGACACTTGGTTCTCTCAACACTCCATACAAACGACGCACCAGGTGCTGTTACTCGTCTTGACGAAATGGGTGTTGAACCATTCCTTACTGCTTCATCACTTGTTGGCGTTCTCGCACAGCGTCTTGTTAGAAAACTTTGTCCAAAATGTCGTGAAGAATATGAAATTTCACATGCAGAACTTAAAAAGATTGTACCAGACCTTGAAACTTATGGATATAATCAACCTTCATATAAACTCTATAAAGCAAAAGGTTGCTTGACTTGCAATAATACAGGTTATAAGGGTCGTGAAGCTGTATTTGAGTTCCTTACAGTTACAGAAGAAATGAAACGTCTCATTCTTGACAGAGCAACAATCACAGAAGTTCGTGACCTTGCAGTTAAACAAGAAATGAAGACACTTAAAGACGAAGGTCTATATAAAATGATGGAGGGTACAACCTCTCTCGAAGAAGTTTTACGTGTTATCGTATAATTCTCTATTATTTTTACGATGCCGTTTCAGAAAGGAGCAGACAAAATGAAAAAATACCTTAAAAATCAAGAAGGTATGGCTTTGCCAATGGTACTCATCATAATAATGATATTAACAATGCTTGGTGCAAGTCTTATGTTGTATGCAAGCCAATCTTTCAGGTCGGTTAAATATATGAACGCACAAAAGCAAGCTTATTATCTTGCTCGCGTTGGTGTAGAATCAGGTGCTTATGCTTACCAAACGGCATCACTTAAAACAAGTACAAGTGATGAATATAATAATTTTGATGTTTCTAATTACAACGGTGTTGATGCGGTTGTATCTGTTTTGCAAGACCAAGTTGATAATGATGGTGAACTTGTTGCAAATCCTGGTAAGGTTACAAGCAATAAAGTTTATGTTGTATATTCTAAACCTTCTGAAAATTCTGGTAGTATTTGGGAAGGGCTTACATTTGTAGCAGATTCAGCAACTTTTAACTCTGAGTTATATGAAAAAGTTATTGGCTATTTCACGGTTGAATCTTCTGCCGCAACAAACAAAATTCGTGCAGAGGTTCCAAAATTAGATGAGAACGGCAATGAGCAAACGGATGCAACTGGCAGTGTAGTTACTGAAATGAAAGATGTTGACGAACTGGTAGTTGAATTCAGAAGCACAGCAGTCTGCTATGACGGTGGTGGAAACGAAGTTAAAAAAGTTGTAAATGGTTTTGTTTATCCAATAGATAATCCTGACCCAACAACTATTGCAAATGACGATGGTGCTTTTCGTGCAACATCACCATTTGAACATTATACACAAACCGTTAATATTGACGAAGGTGGTACAGTTGGAAGTGCAACGGGTGGTAACTTTATTCAACGTATTGGGAATTTTTTAAAACGCCTTTGGAACGGAATTGTAAAAGAAGTTTATAAAGCAATAACAGGTAATAAAAGCTTTACAACTAATGTTGAAATTTATCAATATGTAACTGGTGGCGATTTGATTCTTTCTGAACCAACACAATCTGAAACTTATAAACTTCCGGATTTTAAAGATGGCAGTTCGGCTTATGCATATGCTTTTGGTACATCTGGCAGATTATTCTTAAACGCAGGGCTTGATGCTACTACTGAAAAAGGCAAGTACGCAACAATCGGTCTTTTTGGTCAAGATATTGTTGTCAATGGCGATATTAAAATGGCTGTTTACATTAACAGTGCTAACAAAACTGTTGATGGACCTATAGAAAGTTGGTTACAAGAAATAAAAGAGAAGTTTGATTCTATAGTTGCAACTTTTGGTAACCGTTATCGTCTTGGCACCGTAGTTATTGGCTCAGGTAATGAATCTGGTGGAAAATATGCTGAATATTTATCTATTAGTAAAGGCGGTATTACTGACGAAAATGGCAATACAATAAACAATGCAAACCGTATTTTCTTTAAGGGAAATGTAACCCTTACTGTATATATACAGGGTAGCACGACTCAAACATACAGAATTTTTGATGCAGGTGATGTGTGTTTGTTTGATGGTGGGTATAAAAATACTACTGGCACAGATGGCGATACAACTACTGGTATTGACCTTATGAAATTCTTTGTTGATTCTGTTGTTGATGGTGACCCAAACTATTCACATTATGGTGAATCAGTTCGAGAAACTCTCTCTGCAGTTCGTGAATTTTATTATGGTGACCAGCCTTCATACATAACAAAATCAACTTCAGGTGATGTTATAGGACGACCATTGAGAGTAATTAAAGTTAAGTATGATGAGCCCAATACTTTTTTAGGGAACATGTCAATTGATGGTTTTGATATTACAAAGCCGCGTGTAATCGGTACAGAAGAAGGTAAGCAATTAGATTATATCAAAGAACCTGTTGCGTTATCAGCTTCAAATATTAATTGGGGACAGCCTTCAAATTCTGTATTAAATAAAAATTAATAAGAAAGGGGAAAAACTATGAAAAATAGAATTAAAAGCCATTTTAGCAATAAAAAAGGCATGTCATTAGTTGAAGTTTTAACAGCAATGACAATTCTTTCACTTGCAATTTTTTGTTTTGCCCCTTTGTTTTTAACTTATCTTCAATCAATTACAATTGCAGGTAGCAGAATTGATACAATAAACCAGCATTCAGCAACAATGCAAACTGTTATTGGCTTGGGTGACAGCGCAGGTAGTTATACAACCGAGGTCGGCAATATTCCTTTATCACTTCAGGTTGAATCAGGAACACCAATTACGAGAAAAGATAAAGGTAATGCTACATTGGGCGATTCTTTCTCTGCAACACTTGGTGAAGACAATTTAAGTGAATTTAAAGGTAATTTGCTTTTTTCTAATCTTAATGTTAATGAAGAAAGCATAAAAGATGCATTGATTACAGTTACTGGTAACAGTCAGGGCTCAGGCTTGAGTTATTATCCATCAAGTCTTACTGACGACTTCCGTCAAGCAACGATTACACTTATTGCTGATGGTGGCGTTAAGTTTATGGAGCGCGACAACAAGAGTGTAGAAGAACAAATGGAAATCTATATCTCAGTTGCAGGTAACAATACAGTATTAGACGACAAAGAGTATGAAATCAGAGTAATCAGTGACGAAATAGTACTTATTGACTTTTATGGTGGCGGCAGCGTTTGTTTTGAAAACTCTCCAATAACAATTAAATATGCGGGGTATGATTGTGTAATTCAAATAGATGCACCAATGATGATTATGGTTGGTGAAAAAGCGCCAAATGATGAATATTATTACTATGTTTCTCGTGGTGAGACTGAAAAAAATGGCGATGAAGAATATCTTCTTATTCACCGCAGACAAATGAATTCTACTG
This sequence comes from uncultured Clostridia bacterium, assembly GCA_937896885.1. GTDB lineage: Bacteria > Bacillota > Clostridia > Oscillospirales > Acutalibacteraceae > Fimenecus. Next base: position 18,665 of record CALBNX010000024.1, on the reverse strand, counting down.
ACGAGAGTGGAACTAATAAAAAAGGCGCATCAGGGCAAACAATTACACTTAATTCAGCAATGAACGATGTTGAATGGGTTTCAGCAGAAGATGCTGATGCACTTACATGGGATGCGGATGGAAATGGCAAAAAAGATGCTGGTGAAGAAGGCTATGGTTACTATGTAATGTGTGGTGACAATGGTCAGATTCGTCGTTTCTGGAAGAATTCTGTTACAGGTAACTATTATTGGGGTGGCGACTATACTTATTATAGTGACATTGAGTTAGACCGAACAGGTACAAATACTATGAGCTATGGTCTTGATGGTGAAGACCATAAAAACGGTATGACTTATAGCACTAGTGTTTCTTATAAATACTATGCAAAAAGAGCGCAAAAAACAGGCAGTAGTGCTGATGGTTACAACCTTTCTGTTATTGGTGATGGTAAAGGTAAATTGCAGTCATTTAACACCTTCTCAGTTACTTCACTTGCGGATAGAGATATATATTTCTATGGTTCTGATGGCAAATTGCTGACGTTTAATCAATATAAAGACAGTTCAATAATGTATCCACAAGAACTTGAACCTGGTTTAAATAATTTCAGTGATGTTTATAATGCATTCTCTAGTATGAAAAGTAAAGACGACACGTATTCTTTCACTAAAGAAAATGGTTATGCTGACAATAACACTGTTAACCAGTTGCATAAGATGGCTTTGGTTAACTTTGAATCTTACGCTTGGTTAAAGTTAGACAAAGATAGCTATAAAGATAATTTTCTTAAGGATGTGGATTCTTCAATAGAAGAATATAGTGCCCCAATCACATTGACTTCAGTTGGTGCAATTGTGCTTTCAGGTTCAGGTACGGGATATTATACTGGTCCTACATCCGACTATAACTATGAATATACTGATGCTGGAGCAACATACGCTGATGCTTTAAAAAACTACCCAACAAGCACATATACTCTTTATGCAGGGTATATTCCAGCTGTAATGGATATTTGGTCTTCTCAATCTTCAATAGGTGAGGGGCTAAATGGTGTTATAGATACTAATTTGACTAAATACAAATTTATAGACAACCCTATAAAAGGCAACCTTACAAGAAAAGATAGCAGTATTGAAGGTGATAGTATTAAGGGAATACCTCACTGGAAAGCCACTATTGGTATCACACCATATATTGATAACACAATTAGTAGTGTTACTAATGTTACTGACGAACCAAACGCTACTAGTTTAAAAATAGATAATACAGCACAAGATATTCTTCATTCTTCTAAAGCAGCTGCTGATGACTGTGGTGATGGCAAACACAACAACCTTCAAGCAGTATATTGGCCTTATACAAATATAAACTATGCGTTTACAGGTAAATTCTATGACAGTACAGTTTCAGAGTCAGACGCTTTGTTTGAAAATCGGGAGATTCTTCCTTGGCGAAATTATTCACAAAAAGCATCAACCGATAACAATCCTAGACAGACTTCTATGTCAGGCGGTAAGGTAATTGATATTACAGTTGCATATATGTCACACCCATTTGCAACACATGCTGCAATGAACCCTACTGATTTGATTGTTTTTGACCAGACAAACGAAAAAGAAATGAATAAGGTTTTCTATTGGAATAATAGAAGAGAAACAATTACTCTTCTTGACGTTGCGAGTACTAAGGTAGCGAATGGCGAAGATGATATTCCAGTTTCACTTGCTGTTGGTTATGTTATGGGTGGTATGGCTGAAATAGACACTAATAACAACAACGAAATTTACCCAAATACAATAATGAACAATGGTATTGTTCTTATTCGTGCAGGTGAAGCAGATTTTGGCACGCAGAATTCTAAAAACTCAAAAACTGGTGAATATTATGCCGTAGATACGGTAACTGAACAGACAGGTGTAATAAGTTCTCTGTTAGGAAACGGATTTGAGTTTTCATCAAAACAGAATGCAGGTTTCAAATTAAATGCAGAATCCAACTATTTTCATCAGTTTTACTTTTTGCATACATGGTCACCTGATTCTGATGGCAAAGAGCCTTTTCGTGGAACACAGAATCATATTGGTGATATGTATGGAGCGAGATATTGGCAAAACAATAGACATATAGACCTTAATGTCTCTCTGTATGGTGGTAAGCTATTTACAGAAGACCCAAACGGCAGAATTAATAAATACAACTATTTGCGCTGTCATCCTCTTTCAAACACAAAAGTAACTTGTGTTGCTTGGGGTAACACATGGGATGGCAACCCAGAAGCTATGTGGGGTACAGAAAATGGTACTGTTCTTTCATGGTGGGGTGACCTTAAAGGTGCTGAGTCAGTAGCAAATGGTGATGACCCATCTAGTTATAGTGAACGACAGGTTGCAGCTGAAATTCAGTCATATAAATGGATTGATAGTGTAAGTGGTAAGAATTTCCCTACAAATACAGACAAGTTTGGCGATACTGTTGGTTCACAAGGCGAAACCTTCCACACAAATACACCATCAGGCAATTTCAAAACATTCTTTGATAAAGGTTCTCAAAGCAACAGTGAAATCTCTTATTCACAGGTTGGCTTTATCAATACTCTCGAAAATATTAATGATATTGAGTTCTCAGATGATATTTGGATTGCAGTTGGTGACCAAAGTGACAAAGACCCTGACGATTATTGCGCAAATGGCGTCATAGACCAAAAAGATGCTGACTTAAAGGGAGAAAACAAGCACAACAAAGATATAAAGGCGTATAGTAATTCTGGTTCAGGCTCTTGGGTTAATGTCAGATATTGGGTTGACCTTGTAGATGATGACAAAAATTCTCAAGCAAGCGATAACTCAACATATCACTGGCGAGCAGTTAAAATTTCTGACGAAAAGAACTGTAACATTGTTCAGATTAACAATGTTAATGGCATGTGGATTGCAACGGGATATATTGATGGTTCAAATGGCGGCAAAAAAAATGATGAGTATGACGAAGGTGAGCAGGCTTGTATCTTCTGGACTTATGACCCTCTTATTCCATGTGATGCTGATGGCGGTTGGAGCAGCAATGTTCTTCTTTATGATGGCAAAAACCCTGTCAACGACGGCCTTTCAGCAATGGGTGGTATCAACTCTTGTGCTACTCGTACGATAGACTAATTAATTTTCAATCTCTTATGGCGGGGGCTTTGCTCCCGCCAATGAGTACAACTCATTTGCAAATGGGGTGACATTATGTTCAAACTTATTTATAAAGATAAAAAAGGAATATCATTGGTTGAACTTTTAATAACAATTGTTATTTTTGGTCTCCTTGCAAGTCTTGCGGGTATGATTCTTTATGCTCTTACCAATAATTACAACAACACTGCTTCTCGTTGGAAAGTTCAAAACGCTGTTCGTCTTGCTTGCGCTAAGTTTGAAAATAACGCCAACTTCATTGTCAATTCTAAAGAAATTGACATTTTCAGGGATACAGCCATAGATTCAGGTATTATTTACGATTCTGATACAGGTAATTGGACATGGCAAACAACACCTAAGCTTATTACTGAAGCTGCCGACATATATACATATATATATTCTACAAAAGCTTATGAAGCCCCTGAGAGATGGGATGGTGCTCCTGTTGAAAATGTAAGCACTTTGACCGAACTTGGTTATTTTCTTTTTATTAAATATGATTCAAAAACCGGCTACACATCTGCTAACACTTCTGGTGCTAAAGGTACTAATTCGAATTATCCTGCTTGCGTGTTGTTCCTTAATAGTGAGGGCTTTGGCGAAGTTCCTGTTCAGGTTGAATTTTCAGTTGGTACAAATAAACTTGATGGTAATTCAAATACTGAAACATATATGAATAACAGTATCAAAATTGATTTTAAATCAGGTTATAGCAACAGAGCATCATATAAAACTGACACAAAGTATATTTCTGAAAACCTTGCTCCAGCAAAAACTATTGGTATGCAAAATAACCAATTGCTTTTTGATACTAATTGGGGTGACACTGTATTTCCTTGTGGCTGGACTGATTTGACCATTTCAAGTGCTCCTACAGATAAATTAGAAGTCAAGGAAATGGTAGATGGCGCAGAAACAACAGTTCACATCTATGATGAGAATGAAATTAGTCAAAAAGGTAATGTTTTGAGATTCTTATCTCCATTGTCTGACAAAGTCTATGAAAAGGGTAGCGGTTCTGCTGTTACTACACTTCCTAACTGTCTTAGCGAGTGGACATTTTCAGGTATGATAAACGCTGAGGGTTATCTTAACAATCTTCGCGATTTCCGCGATAACGTGCTTCGTGGCACTGAGTTTGGTGATTGGTTCATTAAATTCTATTACAATGATTTATCACCATTCTTGATTGAGCATACAGCGTTTTTGAAACCTGTTTACAAGGTGGTTATAACTCACCTTTCATATGTTTGTGGCGCCATAGCTGACATGTAGTTGAATAAAACATTTTACGGGGCGATGTTTCGTCCCGTTTTATTTTCGTTCTTAACTATCTATTGACTAACAATAAAAATTAATATATAATTATCCAAAAGTATAAAAGTTTCCTGTTGTGACGAAAGGAGCAAGTTTTATGAGAACTTTGTTAAGTAAAAAAGGTTTTTCGTTGCAAGAATTAATGATTGCTGTGTTTTTAATGGGATTAATACTTGCGATTGGTGTGCCTACTTATTACGGTGTTCAAAAAAACGCTGAAAACAAAGAATGCGGAACAAATATTGAGATGCTTCAGTTGGCTGTTGTTGAATATTACAACACAAATCAAATAGCACCATCAAGTCTTGATGATTTAAAACCATTTCTTGAAGAAAATCCACAATATATTTGCCCCAATAGTAATGCTCATACAGAATATCATTATGGTATCGCAGCAGTTAAAAACGCTGACAATACTTATACGGGTCAGGTTATATGCCCTTGTGCTACCGCTGACGATGATCACAACCCAAAGGGCGCTGTTGAAAGCTTTAGTGGTACTTATGTACTATTGCAAGAGCAAAAAACAGTAATAAAAGATTAAGAAGAATCACAACTCTCCTAATGGGGAGTTGTTTTTTTGTTTAATATATTCAAACTTTTCAAATAAACATGTAAAAATATGCTTTGTATTTTTTGTTCAACTTTATCTATTGACTATTTTTGACAATGGGTGTATAATTTACTTGACGGGGTACGGTTTATTCCCGTTAGTCCCAACAAAGAGGGTAATTAAGATGAGAAAGTTAATTAACAAAAAAGGTTTTTCACTTGTTGAATTAATGATAGTTGTTGTTATTATGGGCATTTTGATTGCAGTTGCAATTCCACTTTATAGTGTTGTTACAGAAAATGCAGAAAAGAAAACATGTCTTGCCAATCAGACGGTTATTCACGAAATGTTTGCAAAATATTGTCTTATGGATGATGGCAAAACAGCTTTTAGTCTTCTCCCAACAGGTGAATACAATACTAAAGACAAGGCTCCAGGCACAATTGATGAAGAATTTTTCCAGTTTTTTGAAGACGGCGAACTCCCAGGTTGTTCAAAAGAAGGTCATTATTATGTAATTAAGAGTGTTGCAGGTGAACAACATACAATTGTTATTGAATGCTATGATGCTGAGGGTAGTCTTGAAGCAACACATAAAAAATAAGGCAAATCTACCAAAAGAAGATATAACAAATTGTTGATTTCGACAAATTTATAAAAAAGGCTTTACAAATCACTTGATTTGTAGTAGTATAAGGGTACGGAAAGTTCCCGTTAATAAAAAATGGTATTCAGGTTCGGATGGACCTTAATATAAAACTATTATAATTCTTTAATTAAAGGAGAAAATTATTATGAGAAAAATGATGAACAAAAAAGGCTTCTCACTCGTTGAGCTTATGATTGTTGTTGTTATCATGGGTATCCTTATTGCAGTGGCTATTCCTCTTTATGGCGCAATCACAGACAACGCAAACGCAAAGACATGTGCAAACAATATTAAAGTTATTAAGAACACATGTGCTAACTACTTCTCATCAAACGACCAAACTCCAATGCCAGATGATGACACTCTTGCAAGCATGATGGAAGCTAAAGTTATCCCATCTTGCCCACTTGATAATGACACAGGCGATGGCGACAAAGATGGTTACAAAATTGGTGTTAACCTTACAACAGGTGTAGCAACAGTTTATTGCAACAACTATGATGGTCATGGTGACAAGAAGGCAACTATCGGTTCAGTAGATGCAGCAGATAAAATTGCAGCAGCAGCTAAATCTGATTCTAATGAAGGCATGGCAGTTATTCAAGAAGCAGGTACAACAAAATAATTTAACATTAGTTTAAATTAAGAACTACATAAAAGGCGAGGGGATTACCCCTCGCTTTTTTGTTGACCTTAATATAATTTTGTAGTAAAATGTTGTTATATAAACCTCCCTTGTTAAAGGGAGGGGGACCGCTTGCGGTGGAGGGATTCGATATATGAGTGAAATAAATTATAAACACAATCCCAAACTAACACCTAACGCGAGAGAACTTCGTAAGAATATGACTAAAGAAGAAAAACAGTTGTGGCATAATTATTTGCGAAAGTGTAAAGTCAGATTTTTGCGACAAAAAGTAATTGATAATTATATAGTAGATTTTTATTGTTCAAAGTTAAATCTAGTGATTGAATTAGATGGCTCTCAACATTACGAAGATAAAGGGCTAAAATATGATAAAATAAGAACGGAAAAATTAGAAAATAGGCAATTGACAGTTATTCGTATTCCCAACAATGAAATATGGCATAATTTTGATGGGGTTTGTGAATATATTGATAATTATATAAAAATGTATTTGGGGTAAGGAATCCCACCACCATCTTCGATGGTCCCCCTCCCTTTAACAAGGGAGGTTAGAATCCCTCCGTCTGCTACGCAGACACCTCCCTTTAACAAGGGAGGTTATTATAGTAAAGAAAGCAGGAATGTTTATGAAAGCAAAAAAACAAATACCTTATATTTGGTTAGGGCCAATAATTACTCTTGGCATAATGCTTGTGCTTTATGCTGTGGGTGGAATTTATCCTTTTGGTGCTAATTCAACTGCTTATTATGATGGTTTTGCGCAATACATTCCAATGCTTGCAGAGTTTAAAACAAAAATTGCAGATGGTGGCTCTTTGCTTTTCTCTTGGCATTCAGCTGGTGGCGTGAATTTCTGGTCCGCAATTGGTTATTACCTTGCAAGTCCCTTAAATTTAATTGCACTTTTATTTCCTGTTGAAAGAATAAACGATGCATTCTCTCTTATAACTTTAATTAAACCATTCTTCCTTGCTCTCACATTCTCTATTTTCTTAAAGAATACATATAAAAAGAATGACATTTCAGTTGTAATTTTCTCAATTCTCTGGGCAATGTCAAACTTTATGATTGCGGGAATGTATAATCTTTCTTGGGCTGACGCGATAGTTTATTTTCCGCTTGTTATAATGGCGCTCAAACAAATGATGGATGGTGAAAGTGCTTGGAAATATGCGCTTTTCTTGGGACTTTCATTGGCGTCTGATTTTTATATGGGCTTAATTGTTTGCATTTTCTGTGTGGTATATTTTATTTATTCATTTATTGTTGACGATGATGTGGCTTATGAAGGTGTTGTAGCACCACAACAAGAAAACGAGACTGACGACGAACAGTTAATAAATATTCTTGCAGTTTTTCAGAACTCATACTTATTAAAATCAATTTTCAGATTTGGTTTATCAACACTTCTCGCCTGTGGAATCGCATCTATATTTACATTGCCAATTCGCAATACTCTTCAAAATGTAGGCGTGGGTATGCATGAGCATTCTCATTCTGCTTTCAATGTTGATGCAAATGGTGTGTGGGGATTATTGGCATCGCACATTTTCCCGTTTGATAACGGATATTACACAAACTCAACAACGGAATGTGTTTTTGCTTTTGCAGGTATTCTCACAGTCGTTTTAGCAGTTGCTTATTTCTTTGCAAAAGGCATTTCAATCCGCAAAAAAATTGGCAACGGATTATTAATTGTGGTTATGTGGGCATCAATGCTTGTAAGTGTTGTTTGCCACATTTGGCATAATTTTGAAGACCCCAACGGTGTAATGTATCGTTTCGCATTTGTTTATAGCTTTGTACTTTTAAAAATCGCTTATGAAGCTTTTTGTGAAATTAAGAATATCAAATGGTATGGTTTTGTTGCAGGTGTAATTTTTGCAGGACTTTGTGTTGTAGGCATATATGTGAACGATATGTTCGACTTTGCTTATTGGTCAACAAAACTTGTGGCAATGATAGTTGCTTTTGTGGTTGTTTTTGCTATACTTTTAATTCTATTAAGCAAAAAAGAAAAATCAAGACCAATAATTACAGTTATTTTACTTGTTTGTGTTGTGGCTGAATCATTGATTTTCAACTGGAACAACATTAACACTATTGAGATAGGCAATGAACTTTCTGAAAACTCAATTGTGGCAGAAATGACTGAACATCTTGAAAAAGACGACCATATTTATTTCGCAAGTAAAGTTCAAAAATATAACGATATGGTGCCTTATAACACCATTTATGGCTATAACGGTTATGAAAGTTATTGCTCATTGGCTGATGGTGAGTTTTCAACTGTATTTGCAGATTTAGGTTCTTTTGGCAACCGTCTTAATATGCAAAAAGGTCCAAGTGAACAGACACCAATATTCAATATGTTATTCCCAACAAAATATTATATTGATGGCACAGGTCATTTGAGTGAATCGATATACAGAACAAAAGTGGCTGAAAAAGACGGCTATACACTTTATAAAAATAACTACACAATGCCGTTTATGTACACAATCAGCGCAGGCATTACTGAGTGGGACCCATTTGCATATTTCTTTGCAATGGACAATATGAATGCTGTGGCTAAGTACATAACAGACACAGAAGAAAACATTGCTGTTTACAACAATCCAACAAACTTCAAATTCGAAAACTGTGTTCATATTTCAGCCCTTGACCGTGCAGAAGCTAACGAGTCGGAGTTGCCCAAAGAATATTATGAGTTTATGGAACAAAGAATGGCTGGGTATTCATATAATGTCACCGATATGACAAAACCGGTTTATATCACTTTTGATTCTGTTGCAGAAGCTGACGGTATGATGTATTTATATGTTGATACCTATGAGCTTGTTGATATGGCAGTTACTCTTAATGGCAAGACCAATGAATACTATCTTTTCGGCGAAGATGACGGATGCATTTATGAACTTGGTGAAGTGAAAAAAGGTGATGTGGCAACAATCACAATTGGTGGATACAGAGAAATGGATTTTGGCAACGATAATGTTTATGCTCACCAGAATAACAGTTTCACAACATCCTCTTTCACGGTTGATATGGCTAAATTTGAAAATGCATATAATACTCTTGATGCGATGAGTGACACGGAGATGCTTGAGTTTTCTGACACTTATGTTAAAGCAAAAGTTACAAGCTATGAAGATGGTCTTCTCTACATTCCAACATCTTATGACGAGGGTTGGACAATTCTCATTGATGGTGTGGAAGCTCCACTTTATTTGCACGAAAGTCATATTTTAATGACAGGTATTACAAAAGGTGAACATATTGTTGAGATGAAATATTGCCCTGTTGGATTTGTGCCCGGTGCAATAATCACAGGTGTCAGCGTAGTAATTCTTGTGGTTTGGGCAATAATTGCCACAAAGCGTTGCAAAAAGGAAGAAGAATGTGCTACAATATCATCAAACGATGTGAATGAGGAATAATTATGAACTTTCTTTTAGTTACAAAAATCTTTTACACGGTTATTGTGTTCCTTTTTGGTACTTTAATCGGTAGTTTTCTCAATGTGCTTATTTACAGAATTCCAAAAGGTGAGAATTTTGTTACAGAGAACAGTCATTGTATGAGTTGCAATCATCGACTTTATGCAAAGGATTTAGTTCCGCTTTTTAGTTGGCTTTTCCTTGGTGGTAAATGTCGTTATTGCAAGGCAAAAATTTCTGCGCAATATCCAATTGTTGAAGCAATAAATGGAATTATGTATGCACTCATATTCTGGTTTATCTGTGAAGAACCAAGAATTGCACTCTTTGGTTATTGTGCAGCATTCTCTGCTTTGCTCGTTGCAACAGTTATTGACTGGCGCACAATGGAGATTCCAGACTCAATGTGGATTACTGTTTTAATCGGCGGTGTAATCACTTATATCGATGAATTGGTTGCAGAAGGTTTTGACCTTGATTGCTTAATAGAACGCGTTATAGGGTTTTTTGCGGCAAGTGGTGTACTCTTCTTGCTTGCAGTTATCACCAAAGGTGGAATGGGTGGTGGAGACATCAAACTGATGGCGGCCGTGGGCTTTATGCTCGGTTGGAAAGTTGTTCTTCTCGCACTTGTAATGGGTGGATTTATCGGTACGCTCTATCTTATATTTATGGCAATTAAGAACAAGGGCAAAATACCAAGAAAAGTGCCTTTTGCACCACACCTTTCACTCGCAACTGTGATTTGTATGTTTGTTGGCTCAAATATTATTGAGTGGTATTTAGCACTTTGTGGAATAGTTTCTCATCACAATCACATTCATTAAAATACATAAACAAATAAAAAAGGAACTCTCAATCGAGAGTTCCTAATTTTTTTGTGTTAAAACTTATTTGCCAGCTTGTTTTGAATATTTGAGTCTATAAACAAGATTCATAATTCTTGTTTCAACTGGGTTGATTGGTTTTTCTTTGCCATAGAGCTTTGAGCAAACCTGAATTTTAGCACCCTTATTAGTGATAAATTCAATAGCACCTGCGTCATACTCGCTACCTGCTACACAAAGAGCACCGTTGTTATCAAGAAGTACGGCATTTCTGCCTTTAAGCTTTTTAACAACTTTCTTTGATGTTGCAAGAGAGTTGTTAGGGTTGTAACCTGCGTGTTTAACAGTAACACCAACAATCTGTGCAAAGTCATCAATCAATGGACGCATTGTTTTGCCCATTTTTGAACAAGCAACTGTGAATGGGTCCTTTGTGTGATAGATAAAGTTAACATCGTCACGCTTTTTATAAACTGCACGGTGAAGCTCGATTGATTCTTCACAACCGTCACCTGCGATAACGTCACCTGTTTCAATGTCGATTCTTGTGATAGCGCCGTCACCATCAACAAGTGAAATGTTGAACACAGAGCCGTCACGTTCACTCTTACAAGCAGGGAATTCAGGTGCTGTGAGTGGCTTTTTAACAAAAGTATCCACAACATAGTCATTGATAGTTTCAAGACCATTTGCAACTGTACCTGTGAGTGATTCATATTTTGTAATTACAAACTGTTCGCAAATATCTTCAACGCATTTTGCAACATTGAATGCATCGTCATAGTCAACACCCATACAAACTGCACCGTGGTGAGCCATAACAGCAGCCTTTGAATCTGAACGAGTGATAGCGTCAATTACGCCTTTGCGAAGCTTCTTTGTGCCGGGAAGACCATAAGATGCAATTGGAAGATTGTCGCCTACAACCTTTGCATTTTCACCGTCAATACCGTTGATATCCATACCAATAGCTGAAACTATTGAAGCGTTAACCTGATGAGTATGAATAACAAATCCAATTTCAGGACGAAGCTTATAACAAGCAGCGTGAATACCTTTTTCACTTGATGGCTTGATTTCACCTTCATATTCAAGGTCTTCAATATTAACAAGCACGATTTCTTCAGGTGTGAGTGTTTCATAAGCACGGCCAGATGGTGTGATTACGAACTGTGTATCACTGATTCTGCAAGAAATGTTACCCCATGTACGAGCGATAAGACCTGATTCGATAAGCTCTTTACCAGCTTTAATAACAAGTTCTTTTGCTTGCATAATTTCCATAATTTTCACCTCGTTTAATTAGTGTGAATAAAGGCGAGCGAAGGTCATTCGCCCGCCAATAAAGTATAACCTGAATTATTCAGCAGGTTTAACTGCAACATTTGCCAAAACTTTGTCGAAGCACTGAAGTGCCTGGTCAATCATCTTAGGTGTGTATGCAGCTGATGTATAGAGACGGCTACCAGCAAGAGTAACAAGTCCTTCTGCCATATAAGCAGCGCCCATATATTGCATTTCTTTCTTTCTCTCGCTTGTTGCTGAAAGAACACCAGGAATTGTCCAAGGACGTTTCCAGTCAACAACATAGTGCATTGTACCAACTGTTTCAAGGTGGCAAACAGAACCTTCGTTCCATGCAACGAATGGAAGACCATATTTTGCGATGATTTCCTGAAGACCTGTTGTAAGTCTGTCGCCCATTTCGCCAGCTTTCTGACATGCATTCTGCTTGTCGATTTCTTCAAGAGTGAAGTAACCTGCACAGCATGAAAGTGGGTTAGCTGTCATTGTGCCGCCTGTGAATGCTTTCTTAATCTTCATACCTGAATCATCAAGACCAGCACCAAGATATTTCATATATTCTTTCTTACCGCCGACACCACCAGCACCTGGATATCCACCAGCGATAACTTTACCGAAGATTGTAAGGTCAGGAGAAACGCCGAAGTAACCCTGAGCACCAGCCATACCGATACGGAAACCTGTAACAACTTCATCGAATACGAGAAGAGCGCCATATTTACGGCAAAGTCTTTCAACACCTTTGTTGAAGTCGTAATCAAGTGGAGTTGTACCACTTTCAGGACCGATTGGTTCAATAAATACAGCTGCTGTGCCGCCACGAAGAACGTTAGCGCGAAGCTTTCTTTCAAGGTCATCAAGGTCACCTGGGAAGAATTCCTGAGTGTGCTTGAAGAGATAAAGTGGAACACCACTTGCCTGTGTGAACTTAGAACCAGGAACACGGATACCATAACCGAGCTGGTCTGACCAACCGTGGTATGCGCCACCCATTTTAAGAATGTTCTTCTTACCTGTTGCAAGACGAGCAACACGAACTGCTGTCATACAAGCTTCAGTACCTGAACCCTGCATACGGAACATCTGAACTGTTTCAACGCTGTCAGAAATCTTCTTAGCAAGTTTGTATTCAAATTCGTGGAAAAGACCTGTTGAAGGACCACAAGTATTAAGAAGGTCGATAACCTGGTCACGAACTACCTTAGGATTTGAACCAAGAACTGTTGGGCCACCAGCCTGAAGGAAGTCGAAGTATTTGTTGCCGTCAGCATCATAGAGATAAGCGCCTTCTGCTTTTGTGAAAGCAAGAGGGAATGGATAGTTGAAAGCAAGGTTGTGCTGAACACCGCCAGGGATGATAGCTTTTGCTTCGTCAACTAATTCCTTTGACTTAACGCACTTTTTGCCATAGTATTCTTCTTCATACTGTTTAAGAACTTCTGGCTTGATTGTGTAGATTGGCTTGCTGATAAGTTCATCAAGCTGTCTGTTGATGGCTGCAGCATCATGATAATGAGTGATTGCGAATCTTGTATCTGCCATAATTTTACCCTCCATTTAATTTGGAATTTTTAGAACTCACCTAATAAGGTGGATAATCGTTCATACTAATTATAACACGGAAAATTGTTATGTCAAACCTTTTTTGTAAAAATATGCTATTTAATAGATAAAAACTAACTACGCTTATCAAAATCGCATAAAATCAAGGCTAGTTTAGATAAAAAATATCTAAACGATAAAAACAAAGCCTTTTATAATAATAAAAAAGCCGTCCTTTTTTGTAAAAGTTATACAACAAAAAGAACGGTTTTATATAAGTAATATATAATTTTTGGATTTTAAGCAAATTTTAGATAAAAAACATCTAAACGCTATTCTTGAAACAACTTTTGGACTAATTTTCCTGCATCGTCATTATTGAAATTAGTAGGTGAATTCTTAAAATTTTTAAGAGTTGCCCATCTTTCAACATAGTTTGCAATCTGCTCATCAGAAACTTTGAAGTCAAAAGAGCAGAATTCACAGAACATAGCGTTCAATGATTCAAAGTTAGTATTCATTACATTCATCAAGTCTTTATAAAGCATAGGGTTTGCTTTTTCTGCTTCTTTAAGATATTGTGGAAGAAACACAGCACAAGCAAGTCCATGTGGCACACCAAAATCTTCTGTTAGCGCATATCCCATTCCATGTGGGAATCCTGTGCCACCCTTGTTGAGCGCAAATCCAGCATAAAGAGATGCAAAATAAAGAATGTTTCGCTCTTCTTCATTTGGAGATTCTTTTGTATCACGCATTTTGCAAAGCAAAGGATAAATCATCTTTGCGGATAAAAGCGAGAATTGTTTTGATAAGAAATCGGCTCTTGGCGAGAACATTGACTCAACTGCATGGCAAAGAGCATCAAGTGCAGTTGAAACAGTTACACCAAAAGGCATTGAACATGTGTATTTGGCATCTGCAATAACAAATTTAGCATAATAATTTTTGCCACCGATACTCTGCTTTCGACCGTCTTTTCTTGTAAGCACAGAAACACCTGAAACCTCACTGCCTGTGCCGGATGTTGTGCCTATAAGCATAAGTGGTAACGGCACATTCTCAATAGACGCAGTATAAATCTCATCGTCAACGATATGCTCATTAGTCGCATAAACACAAACGGCTTTGGCTGCGTCAAGTGGTGAGCCACCACCGATACCAACAACAAAATCAGCTTTTATATCTCTAGCGAGCTTGCCGCCGTTATGGCAGTCAACAGTTAATGGATTTTCTGTGATTTTATCATATATTTCATACTCGATATTCAGCTCATCAAAAAGATTTATTATATCGTCAAGTGCACCTGATTTTTTAGCGGAAGTTTTACCTGTAACAATAAGACACTTTTTGCCCAGCTCAGAGAATATTGCTTTATTCTGATTTAAAACATCATTGCCACTCAAAACATTAACAGGCATATAAAAATTGAAAGCACAATTCATTAATATCATTCCTTTCGAGAGTATTCTATCATATATTTAATAGAAAAGCAAAGCAAAACTCCCTGCCGAACGAGTCAACAGGGAGCTTTATTTATGAGAAAAATTATTATGACCTATTTAAGCGACTTGAAAATCAAGTCTATATATTAAAAATTCTTGTGGGTGGGGAAATAGGGATTGGTGTTATACTTTATGAAAAAGGAAAGGGAAAATTTGTTGGGGATTGGAAAAACCCACCTCACAAGAATTCTGGACACCAGAAACTTCATTTATTCTGTTGTGGCTATATAATAACACTAAAAAAACAAAAAGTCAAGTGTTTTTGCACAACAAAATTATTAAATGTTTGTGAATATTGCACAAAGAAAGTTTTAACTGATTTGTTTACAATAAACTCTAAACTTGTTATCTGGATTTTAAATTTTTATGCAGAATTAACAAAAACAGAAAAGATTTTAACTTTTTTGAGAAATTTTTATTTGTTAGACAATTTAAAACTATAAAAAACTTTGTGCAAATTTTTTATAAAATATTTTAAAAATCTGATTTTTATCCTCAAAAGACTATATTTGTAAACAAACTATTAAATTTTAAAAACTATCTTGCAATACATAATAGTATGTGCTAATATATTATTGTAAACTGGTGGAAAACTATATACATATTATATAAAGGAGGGCGCTTATGAATACGCAGTTCAAAAAAGGCGTGCTTGAGCTTTGCGCATTGACATTGCTGTTAGAAGAAGATAAATATGGCTATGAGCTTGCGGATATGCTGGGCAAAAAAATGACCGTGTCAGAAGGTAGCGTTTATCCAATGCTCAAACGATTGCAGACGGATGGCTATTTTGAAACTTATCTCAAAGAGTCGCCCAATGGACCTGCAAGAAAATATTATCGTATAACAATCAGTGGCAAACAACGTCAGGCAATGCTACTTAAACAATGGACAGAGTTTACAGACCAAGTCAACTCATTTTTTGAGGGGGTATAAATATGAATAAGATAGATTTTTTGAATGAACTTTATTATTATCTTGGGCCATTACCGAAAAAAGAAAAAGAAGAAATAATTGCAGATTTTCGTGAGCATTTCCGCGAAGGTGCGTTGGCTGGAAAAACTGACGAGCAAATCTGTAGCGAACTCGGAACACCATTTGAATGTGCAAAGCAATATGTTGGTGATGCAATCGAGCAAAAGACAGTAACGCCGGACGGCAAAAAGAAACACAGCAAAACATTCTGGACAGTCGCTCTTGTGTGGAATATAGTCCAAGCGTTTATATCAATTCCAGTTACTTTTGGATTATTTCTTGCAGGTATAGTAATGATTGTTGTTTTCTGTTTCACCGTACCTATGGTAGCATCAACAGCATTTCTTGTGTTTGCAATCTCATCAACATCAGCAGTTATTTGCCTTGCAATTATCACGTTGCTCTGGGCAATAATCGAAATTAAATTCTGCATTGAAAAAATTAACAAGTAAGGAGAGATAATTATGAAAAAAGCATTGATAGCATTTGTCGTTCTTTTTGTGATTTCACTCTTTACAGCAATCGTGAGTTTTTTGGTTTGCGGTGGCGAACTCATAAAAACAGGCGTTGAGTATGGTGTTGAAGCATACAGAGAATACAAAGCAGAAAAAGAAACTCAAAATGACATAATGGCAATGATTGAAATGCCATAACTTGGGAGTCGGGGTATGGAATTAACTTTTTATAATGATAGGCTATTCAAAGTTTTTGTCGAAGTTAATGGTGTTGAATATGCGATTAAACCTAGCGACACAATAGTTGTGCATTGCGCATCAGGAGTTCCAACAGTAATAAAGTTATCTCGCAAGATGAAGAGCTTTGCGGTGCTGAATCCATTTAGTTGGGATAGCGCATTTGTAATAGGCTTTGAGAGCTTTGTATCCCTAATTTTAACATCAACTTACACATTGACTTTTACTGGAAATGATGCACAATATTTTGCAATTAAAGATGATGCGTTTAATTGTGATAAGTATTATCAATACGAAAGATTGATTCTTGATGACCCAGCTATAAAAAACAATTGCACCTATGAAATCACAAGAAAGAAAAAGATAAAGAAGAGAGTAAATTTATTTAATGCTTATACCATTATTGCTTTGTTAGCGTTGGCTTTCGTTGGTTCTGCCGTTATACCAGAGTGGGAGAACTTAAAAGCAGGGGCAATGAATCTCTTTGATTTAGATAGTAATTTTCTTGTTGGAATAGTATTGTTTATCTGGTCTCTTTTTGGTAAGGCAAGAGTTTTAAAAAGATATAAAAAAGCCATAGACATTAAACATATTCAAGATTGTTTTAATGGAAATGTTGAAGAATATAAAGAAAAGTGATAAAATATAAAAAACAATAAAAGGAGATAAATAAAATGTTTAAAGAAAAGAAACTTTATAGAAGCACAAATAAAATGATTGGTGGCGTTTGCGCAGGTATCGCAGAATATTTCGACATCGACCCAACAATCGTGAGAATTGTTTATGCACTCTTCTCACTCTTTACAGCAGGATTCTGCGGAACACTCGTTTACATTATTCTTTTGGTAATCATTCCACAACGCCCATTCCCAGATTATCAATATAATGAATTTGAAGAAAACAAAACAAACGATAATCAATAAAATAATCTCAAAAAATCGATACGGCAGGTGAAAACTTGCCGTATTTTTTATGCTTTTTTAGGTGCTTTTGCTATACCTATTATATATAGGGGGATTTTAATGTCCGTTTTGACTTTACTTTTTGTGGTGACTTTTTATGAAAAACACAATATATTGTGGCAAAAAATATGCATAAAAAAATTCTGCGATTTTCACAAAGTTTTTTCAAAAAAGTTATTGCATTTTCACAAAGTATGTGTTATTATACTAAGGCACGCGTGGGAATGGGTGAATTGTGCCCATTTGCAGAAAGTGTGCGATATGCGATGAAGTGGTAGGTGGCTGCACTTTTGATGCAGGGAATTACCATGGAGTATGTCTGATTTTAAATCGGGCGACCAATAATGCTTTCAAAACCTTAAAGCGTAAACCCAACTGCGCTCTAACGGTACTTGCAGGGAGCATTCTGCGCTATTTTACGCCGTCCGAAAAATCAGAACCGATTTTTCGGTTTTAAAAATGGCAGGGTTGAAACACCCGGCTAGGTTGCAAGTAAAATAACGTGCCCAGAAAATTAGGAGGAAAACAAAATGGCAGCAACAAAAGGCAAGAAAATCAGAATCAGACTTAAGGGTTATGACCATGACCTCGTAGACAAGGCAGCTGAAAAGATTGTTGAAACAGCAAAACGTACAGGTGCTCAGGTTTCAGGTCCAGTTCCACTCCCAACAGAGAAGGAAGTTGTTACAATCCTTCGCGCTGTTCATAAGTATAAGGACAGCCGTGAACAGTTTGAACAAAGAACACACAAAAGGCTTATCGACATTTTAAGACCTTCAAACAAAACTGTTGAAGCTCTTACAAGTCTTGAGCTTCCTGCTGGTGTTGATATCGAGATTAAACTTTAATCTTTAAGAACAAGACACCAAGCAAGGTCAAGTCGGTGAATACCGACCAATAACCAAAGGAGGAAATAAACATGAAAAAAGGTCTTATCGGTAAAAAAATCGGTATGACACAGCTTTTCGACGAAAACGGTAAAGTAATTCCTGTTACAGTTGTTGAAGCTGGTCCTTGCACAGTAGTGCAAAAGAAAACTATCGAAAACGATGGTTACGAAGCAATTCAGGTTGGCTTCGGCGACGTTAAGG